>JALSHL010000054.1 GCA_026982255.1 Paracoccaceae bacterium
TCGGCACTGGCCCGGTCCGTATCCTCGTAGAGCGACAGTAATATGCGGCAATCCTCGATGGTGAAGCCCAGACTGCGCGCCCGCTGCAGGAAGGTCAGCTTGTGCAGATGCGACTCGCTGAAATCCCTGTATCCGTTGGCCGATCTATCGGGCCGTATCAGCCCGATATCCTCGTAATAGCGGATCGTTTTCGGTGGCAGACCGCTTTTTTCGGCTACTTGTCCGATATTCATTTGTCACCCTCCGGTTTCCAGCGTTTCAGCAACAGGGAGTTGGTCACAACACTGACGCTGCTGAACGCCATGGCTGCACCGGCCAATGCAGGGTTCAGGAAGCCCAGCGCCGCGATCGGCACCCCGATCAGATTATAGATAAAGGCCCAGAACAGGTTAGTGCGAATCTTGCGCGATGTCGCCCGCGCCACCTGCAACGAGGCATCCACCAGCCGCGGATCGGCCCGCATCAGCACGAAGCCCGCAGTCTCCAGCGCCACATCCGCGCCGCCACCCATGGCGATCCCCAGATCGGCCACAGCCAGCGCCGGTGCATCGTTCACCCCGTCACCGACCATGGCGACATGACGACCCGCATCAACCAGTTTCTGCAGCTCGGAAACCTTGTCCTCGGGCCGCATCTCGGCTTTCACCTCGTCGATGCCCAGCGCCTCGGCAATATGCGCCGCGGTTTCCGGGTTGTCGCCGGTCAGCAACATGGTGCGGATACCGTCCTTGTGCAGCGCCGCAATGGCGTCTTTTGCCTCGGGGCGCGGCGTATCGGCCAGCCCGATCAGGCCCAGCATCTTGCCATCCTTCGACAGCCAGACAACCGTCTGCCCTTCTTCGGCCATGGCCTGCGCCGTGGCTTTCTGCTCCTCCGTGGCTTCCGGCGCCGCATAGCCGACGCGCCCGATACGGACCACGGAGCCGTCCACCGTCGCCTCGACCCCTTCGCCGACCTTGGCGGTGAAGTCGCTCGGCACGCTGATCGGCAGCCCTTTGGCCTTGGCGTCACTGACCATCGCCTTGCCCAGCGGATGCTCCGAACCGGACTGGGCCGAAGCCGCCAGCGCCATCAGCTCCTCTTCGGACACACCGAAGGTTTGCAGGCCGGTGATCTCCGGTTTGCCGATGGTCAGCGTGCCGGTTTTGTCGAACACCACCGTATCGATATTCCTGGCCCGTTCCAGCGTTTCGATGTCACGGATCAGGATACCGTGCTGCGCCGCCACACCCGTTCCGGCCACCAGTGCCGTCGGCGTTGCCAGACCCAGCGCACAAGGACATGCAATCACCAGAACCGAGATCGCCGCCACCAGCGCGGTTTCGAAACTCGCGCCCACCGCCAGCCAGATGCCGAATGTGGACAATGAAATCACGATCACCACCGGTACGAAAATGCCCGATATCCGGTCCACCAGCTTCTGGATCGGCGCCTTGCCGGTCTGTGCCTGCTCCACCAGCGTCGCGATTTTCGACAATGTGGTGTCGGAGCCGATTTTCAGCGCCCGCACTTTCAGCAAACCGGCCCCGTTGATCGAACCGGCAATCACCGGATCGCCTTTGCGCCGCACGACGGGCATGGATTCACCGGTCAGCAGGCTCTCGTCCAGTTCGCTTTCGCCTTCGATAATCTCGCCATCAACCGGCAGCCGCTCGCCCGGGCGCACCACAACAATGTCACCGATCAGCACTTCGGAAATCGAGACCTCGACCTCCTCGCCAGCGCGCAGAACCACCGCACTGTCGGGCCGCAGTTCCATCAGCTTGCGCAATGCCGAGGATGCCGAGCGTTTCGCCCGTGCCTCCAGCACCTTGCCTGCCAGAATCAGCGTAATCACCACGGCAGCGGCCTCGAAATACAGCCCGCCCTCGGCCTCGCTTCCCTTGGCTATCACCAGAAACAGGCTATAGAAATACGCCGCGCTGGTGCCCAGCGCCACCAGTTGGTCCATATTTCCCGCCCTGGCCTTCAGCGCATGCCATGCCGCGATATAGAACCGTCTCCCTACATAGAACTGCACCGGTGTCGCCAGCGCGACCTCCAGCCAGACCGGCAGGTTTATATCGACCCCGGTCAATGTGAAAACCATCTGCAAAACCAGCGGAATGGTCAGCAGCGTCGAAAACCCGAGAATATACAAATCCTTGCGCAAGGCCTTTGCGGCTTCTTCCTCGCGATCGTCATTGCCTTCTTCCAGCGGTTTCGCCGGATAGCCCGCATCGGTCGAGGCCTTGGCAATATCCGCCAGCGTGGCCTGTCCGGGCAGATAGCGCACCGACACGGTCTCCAGCGCCAGGTTGACCTCGGCCGACAGCACACCGGGCACCTTGGAGATCGCTTTCTCCACCCGTCCCGCGCAGCTCGCACAGGTCATCTTCTCGACATTCAGCGTCGCCTGCGCCTCGCGGATACCATAACCGGTATTCCGCACCGCCTCGGCAATTTTCTGCGGGTCGAGCGCCTCGGGATCGAATTTCACATCGAGCTTTTCCAATGCCAGATTGACCGTCGCGGATTCGACACCGGGCATGGCGGCCACCGCCTTCTCGACCCGCCCCGCACAGCTGACACATGTCATTCCCGTGACTTCGAAATCGACCGAGCCACTGTCTTTTACAGCCATATCTTCCATCGCATTTCTCCTGCGTTCAATGGTATCTGCGCCCTGTCTACCGTTTCCAGCGACTGTAAGGTCAAGCAAGAATTACCAAAACTGGAAGGTTTTTCGCAACATATTGTTTTTACCGAATAATTTTCCACATTTTTCCAAAGCCGCAATTCCCCTTCCGAAAAACCCGCTATCATGCCATGTTTGAACCAACGGAGGATAAATTGCCCGATCCCATCACCGATTTCACCCCGCTCCTCGACCCGGAAATTCTGGAGTTCATCAATATTTCCAACCGGATAAAGGGCGCATACGGCCCCGAACCCACCCTCGAACAAATGCGCCGCGGCTTCGATGAAACCTGCGCGCATTTCCACTCCGGCCATCCCGCAGGCATCACCGTTTCCGACAGCACCACCGCCGGAATCCCGACTCGCACCTATACCGCCAACGCCTCCGGTCCCGTGATCCTCTACCTGCACGGCGGCGGCTTCGTTTTCGGCGGCCTGGATAGCCACGACGACATCTGCGCCGACATCGCCGCCGCCACCGGCCTGACCGTCATCGCCCCCGACTACGCCCTCTCGCCCGAGGCCCGCCACCCGCAGGCCCTCACCGACTGCCTCGCCGTATTCGACACACTCCCCGGCCCCGTCATCCTCGCAGGCGACAGCGCCGGAGCCACCCTCGCCGCCGCCATAACCCACCGCCGCCGCGACCGCGTTCTGGCGCAAGTCCTGATCTACCCGTGGCTCGGCGCGCCCCGCAACACGCGCAGCTACGCCCGCAACGCCAATGCCCCGATCCTGACGGCCGCGGCCATGCGCTTCTTCCACGACGCCCTTGTCGGCGACACCGGCGCCACATACGCCCCGCTCGACGACCCGGATTTCACCAACCTGCCGCCTACCCTGCTGACCGCTGCCGAATTCGACCCGCTGCACGACGACGCCACCGACTACGCCGCCCGCCTGACTGCCGCCGACATCCCGCACCGCCTCTACCGCGACGCCGGTCTCGTCCACGGCCACCTGCGCGCCCGCCACATCTCACCCCGCGCCGCCGGAGCCTTCAGGCGCATCACCGACACCATCACCGCCATCGCCCGCCAACAACCCCCTTGGAACAGGCGCCCGCCCGCACTATAAGACCCCGAAACCAACCAGAGGGCCAAAGCCATGCGCACCGCGAAAGTGACCCGCAAAACCAGCGAGACCGCCATAACCGTCGAAATCAACCTCGACGGCACCGGCGTCTATGACAACAAAACCGGCGTCGGCTTTTTCGACCACATGCTGGACCAGCTATCGCGCCACGCCCTGATCGACATGACCGTCCGCGCCGAAGGCGACCTGCACATCGACGACCACCACACGGTGGAGGACGTGGGCATCGCGCTGGGCAAGGCCCTCGCACAGGCGGCCGGCGACAAACGCGGCATCAACCGCTACGGCTCCTGCCATCTGGTGATGGACGACACGCTGGTGCGCGCCGCGCTGGATCTGTCGGGCCGCGCCTATCTGGTCTGGAAGGTGGACTTCACCGCCGAACGCATCGGCACATTCGACACCGAGCTGGTGCGCGAGTTCTTCACCGCCTTCGCCATGAACGCGGGCCTGAACCTGCACGTCGAGCGTCTCGACGGTATCAACAGCCACCACATCGCCGAGGCCAGCTTCAAGGCGGTCGCCCGCGCCCTGCGCGACGCGCTGGAAACCGATCCACGCAAGGCCGACGCCGTGCCCTCGACCAAAGGCACGCTCAGCGAATGACCACGGTAATTGTCGATTACAACTCCGGCAACATCCACTCGGCGGAAAAATCCTTCCAGCGGATGGCGGCGGAGCTGGGCACCGCGCCGGTCGTGGTGACCTCCGACCCCGACGTGGTGCGCCGCGCCGACCGTATCGTCCTGCCCGGCGTCGGCGCCTTCACCGACTGCCGCGAGGGCCTCGCCGGTTTCGACGGATTGTTCGAGGCGATAGAGGAGCGCGTGATAACCGGCGCCGCCCCCTTCCTCGGCATCTGCGTCGGCATGCAGATGATGGCGACGCTGGGCCGCGAACACGGCCACGAAACCGCAGGCTTCGACTGGATCCCCGGCGAGGTCGTCGAAATGACCCCCTCCGATCCGTCGCTGAAAGTCCCGCACATGGGCTGGAACGACCTGCAAAACCTCGCCCCGCACCCGCTGTTCGCGGGCATCGAGGCGGGCGACCACGCCTATTTCGTCCACTCCTACCACCTGACCCCCACCGATCCGGCCCATGTGCTGGCCACGGTGGACTACGGCGGTCCGGTCACGGCGGCGGTCGGGCGCGACAACATGCTCGGCACGCAGTTCCACCCCGAGAAAAGCCAGAAAACCGGCCTGCGCCTGATCGGCAATTTCCTGACCTGGACCCCGTAGGGGCGTATCCTCACCCCACGTCCCCCTTGCCCTCGCCGTGCAAACGCATAGGTTGGCCACATCCCGACAACAAAGGAACCTGTCACTATGGC
>JALSHL010000055.1 GCA_026982255.1 Paracoccaceae bacterium
GGAATGCTGGTCGTGCTGTTGCGCCACTTCCGTTACTTCACCTATGACATCTGGTGGTGGGTAGGTCTGGTCCAGCCCTTCGCGATTTATGCTGCCCTGGCGATGTTTGCCGGTCTGGCGGGCTTGTGGGGGCGCCGGTTCCTGGTCGAGCGGATCCGCTACATCTCCAGCCCGTCGGACCACTTGATGCTGGCGCTTCTGGTTGCGATTGTGATCACCGGAATCAGCATGAAAACCCTGAATCCGACCGACATCGTTATGGTCAAAGGGTTTTTCCTCGGGTTGATGCGTTTCCAGATTAACGAATTGCCGACCGATCCGCCGTTGTTGATCCATCTCGGGCTTGTTGCTGCGCTGATGATCATCTTCCCGATCTCGAAGCTGCTGCACGGTCCGGGCATCCTGTTCAGTCCGACACGCAACCAGATCGACAACCCGCGTGAAAAACGCCACATCGCCCCGTGGGCGAAGAAGCTCGAAGAATAAGGAGGTCTGGACATGGCAACGCTCGATATGGATGCAGAAGGCGGCCCGAAGATGATTCCGGACCCGCTGGAAATACCCAAGCTCGCTTGTGGAGCAATGGCGGACATAGAACCGTACAAGGCGCAGCCGAAAATGAACGAGGACCTCGGGTTTCCGGGGGAGCTGGTGGATAACTGGCAAGAGGTCGCGCTGGCAAAAATGAAAGAGCTGGCCGAGAAAAGCCGCGCGTTTCAGGTTTATCTCGACTCCTGCGTGAAATGCGGTGCGTGCACGGACAAGTGCCACTACTTCCTTGGCACGGGTGACCCGAAAAATATGCCGGTGGCGCGTCAGGATTTGCTGCGCTCTGTCTATCGCCGCTATTTCACCTTTGCCGGAAAATACTTTCCGAAACTGGTGGGTGCGCGTGATCTGACCAAAGAGGTTCTGGACGAGTGGTACACATACTACCACCAGTGCTCGCAGTGTCGCCGCTGCTCGGTTTTCTGCCCCTACGGCATTGATACTGCCGAAATTTCCATGGCTGCACGCGAGATCATGGACAGTGTCGGTGTCGGCCAGAAATATTGTAACGAAATTATCGCCAAGGCCGAGTCCGTGGGCAACAACCTCGGGCTTCAGGAAAAGGCGCTGGCGGCTACGCTGGAGGATCTGGAAGAAGAGATCGAGGATGATACCGGCGTTTCCGTCCGCATTCCGCTGGACGAAAAAGGTGCCGATATCCTGCTGATCACGCCCTCGGCCGACTTCTTTGCCGAGCCGCATATCGATGGCTTGATCGGATATGCCAAAGTATTCCACCAGGCGGGTGTAAGCTGGACGATCAGTTCCTATGCTTCCGAGGCGGCGAACTTCGGTATGTTTATCGGTTCGTATGAAAACATGCGCGAGCTGGCCTTGCGTATCCGCAAGGCGGCAATTGATCTGGGCGTGAAACGGATCGTGTTCGGGGAATGTGGCCACGCATGGCGTGTCGGCTATAGCTTCCTGAACACTCTTGCGGGTCCCTGGGACTTCCTGGACCAGAATTATCCGATCCCGCAGCATATTCTGGAATTCACCCACGGTATGATCGAGCGTGGAGAGCTGAAATTCGACAAGTCGAAGAACGACGAATACAACGTGACGTTTCATGACAGCTGCAACGTGGCACGAGCCTCGCGCATGGGTGACAAGCCAGGCGGGCAGTTCGAGATTCCGCGTGCCGTATTGCGCGCCGTGTGTAACAATTACGTCGATATGGATCGGGACACGATCAAGGAGAGCACCTTCTGTTGTGGTGGTGGCGGCGGTCTGTTGACCGACGAGATCATGGATCTGCGCACCAAGGGCGCCAGCCCGCGTATGACCGCGCTGCAACAGGTCACACAGGATCACGGGGTAACCCATATGGCCGCCATTTGTGCCATCTGCAAGACCCAGTTTGCGAAAGTCATGCCGCATTACGGTTACGATAGGGATTCGATCCTTTCCGTGCACCAGCTTGTGGGGAACGCCATCATTCTCGATGGCCAGGAAATTGAAGAAGAGGCCGCGCCCGACGAGGCAGCCGCCGCAGTGGAGGTAAGTTGATGAACGATCAGGAGCACACATTCCGGCGCTTTGAAGAAGGCGAGACCCCTAAGGATTGGGATCTGGAAGAGAAGATCTTTACTCAGGACAAATCCTACAAATGTCCGACCTATGTGCACAAAACGCCTCCGTGTCAGGGGTCGTGTCCTTCGGGCCACGAGATCCGCGACTGGCTGGCAATCGCCCGCGGCATGGACAAGCCTCCTGTCGAAGGCATGGCATGGCAGGAATATGCGTTCCAGCGTATGGCCGAAGCCAACCCCTTCCCGGCAACCATGGGCCGCGTTTGCCCTGCGCCGTGTGAAGCCGGTTGTAACCGCAACGAAGTTGACGAGTTCGTCGGCATCAACGGTGTCGAACAGTATGTCGGTGACTGGGCCAACGAAAACGGTGTCACCATGCCCGAAGCGGGCGCCGACACCGGTCGCGCCATCGCGGTTGTCGGCGGTGGCCCTGCCGGTCTGTCCGCTGCATACTTCCTGCGTCTGGCCGGTCACCGTGTGACCTTGTTCGAGGCAAACGACAAGCTGGGCGGCATGATGCGCTACGGTATTCCGGGCTACCGGACGCCGCGTGATATGCTGGACAAGGAAATCGGTCGTATCACCGATATGGGTGTAGAAATCCACCTGAACACCCGCGTCGGCAAGGACGTTCCGATGGAGGTTCTGGAAGAAAACTACGATGCGATTTTCTGGGCGCTCGGCGCGCAGAACGGCCGTCCGCTGCCCATCGAGGGCTGGGAAGGCACCGAAAACTGCATCAACGGTATCGAGTTCCTCGACGCATTCAACAAAGGCTGGGTTCTGGGCACGGCGCAGAAAGTGGTCGTGGTTGGCGGTGGTGATACCTCCATCGACGTGGCATCCGTTGCCCGTCGTCTGGGGCACATCACTCATGTAGCCGAAACCGAGCATTCCGACGGAACGCTGGTCGATTTCACCGCGCAGGATGCAGCACATGTGCTGTCGCGCGAGGGGATGCAGGCCACGCTGACTTCGCTGTTCCCGATTGAGGAAATGACCGCCGCCGAACACGAGCGTGAAGACGCGATGCGCGAGGGTGTCGACCTGCGAGGTGGTGTGATGCCGCTTGAGGTTCTGAAGAACGACGACGGTATGGCGATCGGTCTGAAGATGTGTGAATGTAAAATGGAAGGCAATCGCCCAGTCCCGGTCGAAGGCACCGAATTCACGCTTGAAGCCGATATCATCATTGCGGCCATTGGCCAGATGGGTGATTTCGACGGTGTCGAGGATATGGACTCCGGCAACGGCTTCATCGCCATCGAATCCGGTTACAAGGTCAAGGGCAAAGCCAAGCATTTTGCCGGTGGCGATATTATCAAGCCGCACCTGCTGACCACCGCAATCGGTCACGGCCGTATTGCCGCCGAAACCATCACCGACTTCCTCGACGATGGCGAGATCGAGAAGCGCCCGCGTGTGGATACGCCGCATTTCAACCTTCTGGAAGAACTGCACCGCCGTGGCCACGATCCTGCACCTTACAATCACGAACAGGTGCGCGGTACGTATAATTCGGATTTTGCGGTTCACAACTACGAGGACCGCTCCGACTCGCAGATCATTCCGCATACGGAACTGTTCAAAGGGCACTTCCCCTATGTTCCGCGCGAGGTGCGCGACGAGAAGCACATCGAAGGCGATGCGGTTCTCGGCAACTTCGAAGAGCGCATCATTGCCTATAGCGAAGAGCAGGCCCGGAAAGAGGGCGAGCGCTGCATGTCCTGTGGTATGTGCTTCGAGTGTGACAACTGTGTGATCTATTGCCCGCAGGACGCCATTTCCCGCGTGCCGAAGAAAGATCGCGCTGTGGGCCGCTATGTGCAGACGGACTATACCAAATGTATCGGCTGTCACATCTGTGCGGATGTTTGTCCGACAGGTTACATCAAAATGGGTCTCGGGGAGTAATCATGAAACGGCTGTTAATCGCATGGCTGATGATTGTCGGCCTTATCGGAGGTCCGGTTTTCGGGGAGGGGGTTTATCCCGACATTCCCAAAGCCAGCGGTGAACCGCACCCTGAAGGCAATGAATTCTGGCGTGTGAATCACCCGCGCTTGTTGCGTCATGATCGTGATCTGACGCTGCGCGAGGGTGAACGCGATATCCAGGCCTCACTCGCCGAATGTGTTACCTGTCATGCGGTTAATGGCCCGGATGCCAAGCCGGTAACCTATGCCAGCGATGAATACTTCTGTCGGGTTTGCCATGATTACGCAGCCGTTAAAATCGACTGCTTCCAGTGCCATAACTCGTTGCCGCCGGAACTGAGCGAAGGTGCGATGCTGTTCAACGACCCGGTCGAGGATGGTATGGCGACATTGTTGGCCTATCTCGAGGGGGTAAAGTAATGGATGCACCCGAGTTCAAAACTTCCGGTTGTGGCGGCGGTAGCTGCGGCAGCAATGAAAAAGGTGCCGATATGCATCGGCGGGCAATTATCAAGGGTGGCGCCGCGCTTGCGACGGTAACTGTTGTCCCGGGCGTTACGCTGATGACTCTTGCCAACAGCGCAACTGCCGAACCGGCCAACCCCAACGCCCGTTGGGGGCTGTTGATCGACGCGGCAAAGTGCCCCGAGGATTGTAGTGCTTGTATTACAGCCTGTTCCGAAGAGCAGGGCTGGGAGAATACAGGCCTCGATACGGACCCGCAGTGGATTCGCAAGGTGTTGCTGAAGGATCTGGATTCGGGCCGCACCAATTCGCTGCCTGTCATGTGCCAGCACTGTGAAAATCCTCCCTGCGTGGATGTGTGCCCGACGACGGCATCGTTCAAACGGCCTGACGGGGTGGTGTTGGTGGACAAGCATCGTTGCATCGGTTGCCGGTATTGCATGATGGCTTGCCCCTACAAAGCGCGGTCTTTCGTGCATGAAACCGTGACCGATCAGAAGGCCAACATGCCGCGCGGTCGCGGAACTGTCGAGAGTTGCACCCTCTGTGTGCATAAAATCGACCGTGGCGACGGCACGACCGCCTGTGTCGAGGCTTGCAAGGCCACCGGCAA
>JALSHL010000056.1 GCA_026982255.1 Paracoccaceae bacterium
GAACGGATTATCGAGAAGCTGGAGGGCAAGCACGCGATGTTTACCCATACGGACAATATCCGCCTGATCCAGATGTGCGACGATTGCCGTGTGCGGGCGCAATACCATGACGAGAGTGCGCCGATGTTTGCCGGAAAACGGGCGCCGACGCGCACGACGGAAGATTACCTGAAGGACAAGAAACCGAACTAGTTGGTGCGGATCGGGCCGCCGAGATCCTTGGTTTCCAGCGTCTCGACATAGGAGCCGATATCGGCGGCTTCGTCCGGCGTCAGGAAGATCGGATAGATCGCGGGTGGGGATGCGGGGTTGAAGGGCTCGGTCACGCCCTCGACCTGCGTGAACGAGGGGTGAGGCGCCAACGTCCAGAACACCGAAAAACGGCGGCGCCAGTCCGGCAGGTTGCGCAGGGCGGCAAACGAGGGCGTGGAGCCGATGCCGGCGTATTTGTTGGACTCGCCCACCACATGGCAGCGGCCGCATTTACGCAGGGCCAACGCCTCGCCGATGCCGGCATTGCCAAGGAGTTTGGCTTCCTCGACCATTTCGCCCACGGCCACGGCGCGGAACACCGGCTGGTCATCCACCCGAAACGCCGCGATGGTGCGCTGGCCGATGTCCGAGGTCAGCCAGTCCATGAAGCGGGTGGCGTAAGGGCCGTCCTGTTCCAGCGTCACGCCGTAAACAACCCCGCCGGAGATATGCTCGAACAGGGGCTCACCCGCGTTCGCTATTATGCGAACATCAGCCGATTCGCCGGACAACTGCACCCTGATGCCGGTTTTCAGCTTGAAACGGGGGAGCGCGTAATCCCAGAGGCCGTTTGCCTGCAAGGCCGGGTCTGCGAACAGGGTGACGGATTTTTCCTGTGCCGCCACCGGCAGGACGGTAGCCAGCACAGCACATATCGCCAGAACCTGTCTTATTGCCATTTTCCGCTTCCTTTTCTGTCTGCCTCTTGTCTAACCGCTTCGAATGGGCATGTTAAGGGAAGCCCTAACCGGAGCCGCCACCATGGATATTTTCACGATAGACGAACCGCCCGCCTTTCCGCCGTTATTGCGCGGCGAGGAAGCCGGTGCGGGTATCGACCCCTTTGCCAAGGCGGTTTCGGCGGCGATCACCGGCACCGATGCGGGGCTGGTGGTCTATAATATCGAGCCGCATATGATCCGCGCCGCCGTGGTGCTGGCCCCCGAAGCGCCGTTGCAGGATGCAATGGCCATGGTTTTTGCCGGAGCGCTGGGATTTGGCGATGCGCTCGGGGCGCTGGCTCCGCCCGAGGTCGGTGTGCATATGGACTGGCCCGGCGGCCTGCGCGTCAACGGCGCGCGCTGCGGACAAATCCGGGCGGCCGCGCCCGCCGGCGAAGCAGAGCAGGAGCCGGACTGGCTGGTGATCGGGCTGGAAGTGCCGGTGTTTCCCGTGGGTGATACGGTCGAGCCGGGCGAAAGCCCCGACAACACCACATTGACCGAGGAAGGCTGCGGCGAGGTGTCCCCGTCCCGCCTGGTCGAAGGCTGGGCGCGCCATATGCTGGTCTGGATCAACCGCTGGCTGGAAGACGGAATCGCGCCGCTGCACGCCGACTGGCGCGCGCGGGCGTTCAACCTTGGCGAGGATATACAGCTGGAGCTGGACGGCGATAGCTACACCGGAACCTTTGTTGGACTGGATGACCGCGGCGGGATGTTGCTGCGCCGCGACGATGAAACAACCCTGTTGCCCCTGACCCGGATGCTGGAGAAATAAATGCCGAAACTTGCCCGCACGATCCATTTCGACGCCTCGGACCAGCAGATATTCGAGAACCCCGCCACTACCGGGGAATGGGCGGTTAGCGGGGCCTTTGCCTTTGCCGACTGGTCCGATGACGACCTTCAGGGCAAGGCGCGGCAGGCCTTTGCCAACGGCTGGCTGGGAATCGGCAGTTTCGGGCGCGCGACCTTTGTCGCCGTTGCCCGTATCGAGGATTCGGAACTGGCCACTGCCACCCGCGAGCTGGCCGGCCATTTACAGGCGGAATACGGCGCGCCGTCGTTCGATGCGGCGCTAGCCGCGGCGGAGGAGGAAATCGCCTTCATGCAGGATCTTTGTCGCGATATGGACGCCAATACCCTGCTGGCCGTGCAGCGCGAGATGGGCGAAACCGGCGTGCATGAACAGTTCCGCAATATCGCCCCGAAAGAGACCAACCTATCGCAATTGGCGGTTCATGGCTCGTTGGATTACTAGACGTATTTTTCTCTCGCACTGGCGCGGGTTAATAGTGTAGTAACAGTGGAAAAAAGGGCCGCAGTTTGAATATTCTTATGTTTTCCAATACCTACCTACCGCATGTCGGCGGCGTGGCGCGGAGCGTTTCCGGCCTCGTTGACGGATTGCGGGCCGGAGGCCACGATGTTCTGGTGATCGCGCCGGAATTCGACGGGGCCGAGGTGGACGGGGAAAACGTGGTCCGTATTCCGGCGGTGACAAATTTCAGCGCCAGCGATTTTTCCATTCCGATCCCGCTGTCACGCAAAATCCGGCGCAAGGTGCGGGAGTTCAACCCCGATATCATCCACTCGCATCATCCTTTTTTGCTGGGGGATACGGCCTTGCGGACATCGGCGGAGCTGAACCTGCCGATCGTGTTCACCCACCACACACGCTATGACATCTACAGCCACTATCTGGCGCAGGGATCGCGCCGGTTCGAGCGGCTGGCGCTGAGTGTTTCGCTCGGCTATTGCGACCTGTGCGACGAGGTGATCGCGCCGAGCGAGAGCATCGCCGGCTTCCTGCGCGACAACGATATGGCCGCACCGGTCACGGTCATCCCCACCGGTGTCGATCCGGCAAAATTCGAGGGTGGAGACGGCCGCAAGGCCCGCGTGACCTATCGCATTCCCGAAAACGCCTTTGTCGTCGGGCATGTAGGCCGGCTGGCCGAGGAAAAGAACCTCGGGTTCCTGATCTCGGCAACGCTGAAATTTCTGGCAAAACATCCCGATGCCCATGCGGTTTTCACCGGCGACGGGGCAGAGCGAGAAAAGATGCTGGCGCGGGTGCGTTGGGCCGGTATGGGCGACCGCGTGCATTTCACCGGCATCCTGCGCGGGGACGCGTTGCGCGATATATTTGCCGCCTTCGATGTGTTTGCATTTTCTTCCCGGTCCGAGACACAGGGGCTGGTGATCGCCGAGGCAATGATGGCGGGCGTGCCCGTCATTGCACTGGATGCACCCGGCGTGCGCGAGGTGGTCGAAGGCAACGTCAACGGGCATCTGCTGCCGAAAAACTGCAGCGAGAACCTGTTTGCCGAGGAACTGGCGCGGTTTTCCATGCTGGACGACGACGAACGCCGACGCATGTCCGCCGGGGCGAAGCGCACGGCGCGCGGCTACACGATTGCCAATTGCAATGCGCGGATGATCTCGGTCTACGAGCATCTGAAGGGGCGGCACACGAAAAACGCCGCCTCGGACAAATACGAGTGGCAGCGCACCATTCGCGGTATCGCCGCCGAGATGAAAATCTTCGGCAACTACGCGCAGGCCTTTGGCGGTGCGGTCTTTACCCTGCGCCAGAACAAGAAAAATATCCCCGCCGAAGAGAGCCTGTAATACGTGACTGACGAAACCGGAAACAGGCGAGAGCCGCTGCACCGCTGTGTTGCGGCATGGATTATCGGTTCTTTCGTTGGCGGGTTGCTGCTGCTGTGGTCCTTTGGCTGGCGGCGCGATGCAGCGGCGCTCCAACGTATGGATGCCTATGCCGAAACGGGCAAGCCGTTGCTGATCGTGGTCTGGCACGGCAAATATTTTCCGCTGCTGCCTATGGCGCGCGGACGCAATGTGGCGATCATTACCAACGCCTCGTTCCGCGGGCTGATTATCGGGCGGGTATGCCGGATTTTCGGCTATTCCCCGATCCATATTCCGGTGAAAGGCAAGGCCGACAAGATGGCCTTTATCAAACGGGCGATCGACAGCGGCACCCGTATGCTGGCGATTGTTCCGGACGGGCCGCTCGGGCCCTATCACATTGTCAAAAGCGGCACGGTGCGGCTCGCCTCGGAGGTCGGGTTCCGCATTCTGCCGCTTAGCGTCGCCAGCAGCCCGACCATGGTGATGCACAAACGCTGGGACAAATACGAGGTTCCGCCACCTTTTGCCCGCGTCGCGCTGGAAATCGGCGAACCCTTCGACATTCCCGCGGATATTTCCGGCGGGGTGATGGAGCAACTGCAAGAGGATGTGGCGGAAATCATGCTGGCAGCGGATGCGAAGGCCGAGGCGACGCTGGAACGCATGTAGCGGCACTGGCGACCCCTGGAGGACTCGAACCCCCAACCTGCTGATTAGAAGTCAGCCGCTCTATCCAGTTGAGCTAAGGGGCCTTCGCCGCATCGGTGGTGGCGTCTTCATGCCGCAAAACATTCCGGTTCGCAAGGCGGCTACATCAGATAGGCGGCGTTGTTGCGCAGGATGACCCGCAGGACCATGATCCCGATCAGCACGATCAGCGGAGTCAGGTCCATACCGGCCACATTGGGCACAACCTTGCGGATCGGACGATACAGCGGTTCCAGCACCTGTGTCAGGCCGCGCCATACCTGATTGACGATGGGCTGATAGATGTTCAGCACCTGAAAGCTGATCAGCCAGCTCATGATCACATGGGCAATCACGACATAATAGACCAGATCAAGCAGCAGATTGAGAATACCGAACAGAGAGCCCATTTTTTCACCTTGTGACAGTTTCGGGCATAGAGTTAGTCACCGGATCGCCAAACCACAAGGCCCGATTTTTTCGCGCCTCGGCGCCGGAACGCCACGTCAGCGCTTGCCGCGCCCGCAGCCGATATGCCATCCCCTGTGCAGGAGGTCCGCATGTATCCTTTTATCCGCATGTTCTACCAGATGCTCAAGCACCGCAACGACCCGCCGCTGGCGCTGGGCGGGGTGCATGTGTCGCAACATTATTGCCATCCGGTCGATCTGGATATGTGGGCGGAGCTGAACAACGGGCGGACGTTGACGCTCTATGATCTGGGGCGGATTCCGCTGGCGCAACGGATCGGACTGCTGGCGGT
>JALSHL010000057.1 GCA_026982255.1 Paracoccaceae bacterium
ACCTGAAGGCGCTGAAAAACTGCGGCGCACCGCTGAACGGCGCGATCTCGGGCCGCGCGCTTTACGACGGCGCCATCGACGTGGCGCGGGCCGCGGCGTTTCTGAAAGGGTAAGCCATGCTGAAAACTCGCATAATCCCCTGCCTCGACGTCAAGGACGGCCGCGTGGTCAAGGGTGTCAACTTCCTAGACCTGATCGACGCCGGCGACCCCGTGGAATCGGCCAAGGCCTATGATGCTGCCGGTGCCGACGAACTCTGCTTCCTCGACATCGCCGCGACGCTGGAAAACCGCGGCACCATGTATGATCTGGTGCGCCGCACCGCCGAGCAATGCTTCATGCCGCTGACCATCGGCGGCGGTGTGCGCACGCCGGACGATGTGCGAAAACTGCTGCTGGCCGGTGCCGACAAGGTCTCCTTCAACTCCGCCGCCGTCGCCAACCCCGACGTGGTGGCAGACAGCGCCAACAAATTCGGCAACCAGTGCATCGTCGTCGCCATCGACGCGAAAACCGTATCCGAGGGCAAATGGGAAATCTTCACCCACGGCGGCTCGCGCCCCACCGGCATCGACGCGGTGGAGTTCGCCCGCCTCGTCGAAAGCAGGGGCGCGGGCGAGATCCTGCTGACCAGCATGGACCGTGACGGCACCAAGGCCGGCTTCAACCTGCCCCTGACCCGCGCCATCGCCGATGCGGTAAACATCCCCGTCATCGCCTCGGGCGGGGTCGGCAACCTGCAACATCTGGTCGAGGGGGTCACCATCGGCCACGCCTCTGCCGTTCTTGCCGCTTCCATTTTCCATTTCGGCGAGTATACAATCCGCGAAGCCAAGGAATACATGCAGGAGGCCGGCGTGCCGGTAAGACTATAATGGCCAATGTGCTGACCCGCCTCGCGCGGAAAATCGAGAGCCGCAAGGGCGGCGACGAGAAAAAATCCTACGCTGCGAAACTCTTCGCCCGCGGGCCGGAAAAATGCGCCGAAAAATTCGGGGAAGAGGCCGTCGAGGCCATCATCGCCGCCGCCAAGGGCGACGTGAAAAACCTGACCGAAGAGGCCGCCGATGTCCTGTTCCACATGCTGGTCATGCTATCCGCCCGCGGCGTGAAATGGGAAGACGTGCTGAAAGAACTGGAACGGCGCGAGGGCGTCTCCGGCATCGTGGAAAAACAGTCGCGCAAGAAATAGCCGACCATCCCCCCGCCCCTTTGTCCGCCCCGTGAACCGGTGCTAGTCTGTCCGCAAACCGGAAAAGGAAACGCCGGAAAATGCAGGTTATCACCCTCTCGCTGCTGCTTCTTGCCCTGGCAGCCCACCCCGATACGAACGGAGGCCCCGCCATGTCCGATTCCCCCGCCAGAGGCGACGAAATCCGTCCGGCCCGCGACGGCGATATCGCTATCCGGCAGGAATTCGACGCCGCCGTAGCGGCAAATTCCGTCGAATCCTACGAATTTTTCATCGCCCGCCATCCCGACCACCCCCTCGCCGTCCTTGCCAGAGAGCATCTGGCTGCGATATTGTCGGCGAACGAATAACCACCCCTGCAACCCAACAGTGATATCAAGACAGGACTACCGCCATGAGTGGCACCGGAAACTCCGCCAAAACCGTCAACGCCACCGGCAAGCGTTTAATTGACGCCTCCCTCAGCGGCGACGCATGGGCCGGCGGCAGCATCGACTTTTCCTTTCCCGTGAGTCCGGCAGAATATGCCGCCGGTTACACCCTCGAAAACGAGCCGAATACCTTCGGTGCGGTTTCCACCGCCATACAGGCTACCGCCCGCTTCGGGCTGGATCAGGCCTATGGCAACACGGCCAATGACGGTTTCTCTGTCGAAGGATTCACCAACCTCGCTATCTCGGAAACAACGGCTTCCAAGGCCAACCTCCGTTTCGCCGAAACCGATGCCGCCATCGGGGGCGCCTGGGCCTATCTGCCCACAACCGCGGAACCGGGTGGCGATGTCTGGTTCGGCACCGGCTTCCTGGTCAACCCTGTAGCCGGCAACTACGACTGGTTCACCATCCTGCACGAGACCGGCCACGCCCTCGGCCTCAAGCACGGGCATGTGGCCGAAAACGGTTTCCCGACCCTGCCCGCAACCAAAAACTCGATGGAATATTCCATCATGACCTATGCCTCCTATGTCGGCGACACGGGCAATGCTTTCGTGAACGAGACATGGGGCTTTGCCCAGACCTACATGATGTCCGACATTGCGGCCCTGCAACACATGTATGGTGCGGATTTCACGACCAACAGCGGCGCGACCACCTATTCCTGGGCTCCCGGTTCCGGCAACACACTGGTCAACGGCACCGCGGGCATAACTCCCGGCACAAACCGCATCTTCGCCACGATCTGGGACGGCGGCGGCATCGACACCTATGACCTGAGCGCCTATTCCACCAACCTCGCGCTCAACCTGCGCCCCGGCAAGTATTCGGTATTCGACACTGTGCAGCTCGCCAACCTCGGCGACGGCAACTTCGCCCGCGGCAACATCTTCAATGCCCTGCAATACCAGTCCGACGTGCGCTCCCTGATCGAAAACGCCATCGGCGGCAGCGGCAACGACGTGATCAAGGGCAACATTGCACAAAACACCATCACCGGTAACGCAGGCAACGACTATCTGGTCGGCGGGCGCGGTGACGACCTGATCTTCGGCAACACCGGCAATGACGAATTGCGCGGCGACAGCGGCAACGACACGCTCTATGCCGGCGCCGGAAACGACCTCCTGCGCGGCGGTCTTGGCACCGATACGCTGACCGGAGGCGCCGGAAACGATACCTTCATCTTCCGCCGCACCATTGATTTCAGCGAAGCCTCCAGCGAGGATTTCATCACCGATTTCGAAAAAACCGGCGACAAGCTGAAACTGAACGGCGAGGCAACCCCCTATAGCGCGGCAGATGTATCCATCGTCGATGCCGGTGGCGGCGTCTATGATGTGACGGTGGACACCAGCTATCTGATCCATGTCACCATGACCGCGGGTATCCTGACCACAGACGATTTCATCTTCGTCTGACCTCTTGACCACCGGCCCTTTTTGGCAGAAGCCTTTCGCGAAAGGTTCCGCCATGTCCACCCCGACTCCCATCATCCCCTCCGACGAGGGGCCGACCGCCCTGCCGGTGCCCCCCGCGCCGGTTATCGACAATGTCCGCGCGCTCGTCTGGATCCTGATCTCGGTCGTCAGCGCCAGCCTGATGACCATCGCCGTGCGGCAGGTCTCGCTGGAGGTCGACAGCCGGATGATCGTGCTGCTGCGCGCCGGCATCACCACGCTCCTGATCCTCGCAGCCCTGGTTATTGCCAGCCCGCTGCGCCGCCGGATGCGGTTCTCGCGCCCTGTGCTCCACATGTTTCGCGGCGCGCTGATCGGGCTTTCCACGCACCTCGGGTTCTATACCATCTCCAACATCCCGCTGGCGACGGCAACGGTGCTGTTCTTCATGGCCCCGATTTTCGCCACCGTATTCGCCAGCCTGATCCACGGCGAGAAAGTCGGCCCCCGCCGCTGGAGCGCGGTCAGCGCCGGTTTCATCGGTGCCGTCATCATCCTGCGCCCGGGATTTTCGGAGTTCCATCCGGCCATGCTCACGGCCATCGGCAGTTCGTTCCTGTTCGCGCTGGCCCTGACCCTGTCGCGCAATCTGGCCCGCGCCGACGGGGTGCTGTCGACCTATTTCTCCTCGGTGGTCATCACCACAATCATCACCCTGCCGATTGCCATGCCGGTCTACGCCCTGCCGGTCGACTGGATCACATGGGCCGCCACGGCAGCACTGGTCGCCACCGGCGCTATTCGTGGCTATGCCGATACCGCCGCCTATCACCTTGGCGATGCGGCGCTGCTGGCACCGGTTACCTATCTGCGGCTGGTTCTGATAACCCTTGGCGGTTACCTTCTGTTCGGAGAAACGCCGGGCGTGGCCACCATCACCGGTGCTGCCATCATCATCGCCGCCACGCTCTACATCGCGCAACGCGAAAGCCGATTGCGGAAAATGAAAGTCTAAAACGCCTTGCGCGCCTTCAGCGCCGCAGTGATCGTCCCGTCGTCGAGGTAGTCCAGCTCCCCGCCGATCGGCACGCCCTGCGCCAGCGAGGTCACAACCGCCCCGCTTCCCTCCAACTGGTCCGCGATATAATGCGCGGTGGTCTGCCCGTCGATGGTGGCGTTGAGCGCCAGCACCACCTCTTTCACCCCGCCCTCGGTCACCCGCCGAGCCAGCAGCGGGATACGCAATTCCTCCGGCCCGACCCCGTCGAGCGCCGACAGCACCCCGCCCAGCACATGATAACGCCCCTTGAACACGGCGGCCCGCTCCATCGCCCAGAGGTCCGCCACATCGCCCACCACGCAAATCAGGCTGTCGTCCCGTTTGGGGTCGCTGCAAATTCCGCAGACCTCCGATGTGCCGACATTACCGCAAGTCACACATTCGCGCGCGGTTACCGCCACCTCGGCCATCGCCTGCGACAGCGGTTCCAGCAACATCGCCCGCTTCTTGACCAGTTGCAACACAGCACGGCGCGCCGAGCGCGGGCCGAGACCCGGCAGCTTTGCCATCAGGTCGATCAGACGGTCGATTTCCTTGCCGGCACTATCCGCCATCTACATGCCCGGGAATTTCATACCCTCGGGCATCGGCATGCCTTCGGTGGCCTTGGCCATCTCGGCCTGCGCGGCCTCGGACGCCTTTGCCTGCGCTTCCTTGATTGCGGCAAGGATCAGGTCTTCGACCACTTCCTTGTCCTCGGGCATAAACAGCGAGGGGTCGATATTCAGCCCTTTCAACTCGCCCTTGGCGTTGGCGGTAACGGTGACCATTCCGGCTCCGGCCTCGCCCGTGACCATGATCTCGTCAAGCCGTTCCTGCGCCGCCTGCACCTTGCCCTGCAGTTCCTGCGCCTGTTTCATCAGCTTGGCCATATCGCCAAGCCCACCCAGTCCTTTCAACATATTCATCCCCTTTCGTGATGATGCCTGCCCCCTAATTACGGTCGCATACCCCGCGGCACAAGGCAGAGCTTGGGCTTTCGGGGAAAAACCGCTATTTATCGGCAGGGAACAGGAGCACCGCATGATCTCGCGCCGCAAAATTCTGGCTTTTACCATGGCTGTGCCACTAGCGCATGGCAGCCGCGCACTGACACAGGAAGCGCCCGCAAACGTCCCTGTCCCCGACCTGCCCGACGACCAGAGCGCAGCCCTTCAGGCCGCACTGGATAACGCCGCCAGCACGGGGCGCCCCCTCCACCTTGCACAGGGGACCTACCGGACCGGCCCCCTGCGGGTGCCGAATGGCACCACTCTTACCGGTGCCGCCGGCGCCGTGCTGGAAGCCGCCGGCAGCGACCCCGTCCTAATACTGGATTCACCGGAATATGTGCGGATTTCCGGGCTGGGCTTTCGCGGTCTGGACCAGGATCCCGCAGGCGGATTGGTCGAGGTCGCGAATTGTCCGATGTTTGTTCTGGAAGGATGCACCTTCACCGGCTCGGGCGGCAACGCGCTCACGCTGTTCCGCACCGGCGGGCGGATACATGCAAACCGTTTTTCCGGCTGCCGCTCGGCTGCCATTTCCTCGCACGACGCGACAGGCCTTGCAATCACCGACAACCGGATAGAACACTGCGATAATCTGGGCATATATATCGCACGCTACGACCCCGGGCCGGATGGCACAATCGTTCGCGGCAACCGGATTGACAACATCGGCTGGGCCGGCGGCGGCAACGGACAGAACGGCAACGGGATCAACGCCTACCGGACCGACGGAATAATTATCGAGGGCAACGTTATCGGAAACTGTGCCTTCTCCGCAATCCGCCTGAACGCCACACGCAATGCTATCGTTTCCTCCAATCTTTGCACAAACCTGCAAGAGGTCGCTATTTTTTCCGAATTCGGCTTTTCCGGCTCTGTGATCTCGGACAACGTCATAGACCAGGCCGCGCAGGGTATCGCGATCACCAATCTGGACACCGGCGGCCGACTGGCAAGCTGCTCGGGCAATATCGTGCGCAACATCTGGGCGGGCAGCCCGACCAACCCCGATACCACGCCAGTAGGCATCGCGGCCGAGGCCGACACCACCGTAAACGGCAACGTCATCGACAATGTTCCCGGCGTCGGCCTCGCGCTTGGCTGGGGACCATACCTGCGCAATGTCAGCGCAACCGGAAACGTCGTGCGCAACTGCACCATCGGCATCGGCATCAGTGTGGTGGAGGGGGTCGAGACAACCCTCGTCGCCAACAACCTCGTTACCCCGGCCAAAGGAGGGCTGGGCCTCGCCGGCATGGAATGGGACACCGTAACCGACCCCGGACTGGCCGCCAGCCCCTACCCCTGGCTGACCCTGTCCGGCAATACTGTGCGTCCGGCGGGTTAACAGCCCCTACGGTAATTCCGTAACTTTCTCGTAAAGGTTCACCGCCTCGTTCATCGCCACCAGAACCTTTTCGATCCCGTCCACAATAATCCGGCGATCCGCGTCCGAGACTGCCGCCCCGTCAGCCACAGCCGCCAGAACTGTATCCGGCCCCAGCCACAGGTCCTTGACCTCTTGCAGTTTATCGGCGATTTCCGCGTTTGGCGGCGGAATCACCGCACCGGCAAAACCGACCATCAGCGCATCCAGCGTTGCGTTGAAATACTGGCGGGTCTCGGCCAGATCGGCACGGCTTGCCTCGACATCGACACCGGCATCGACCAGACAGAAATCCTTGGCCATCCTCTGGGTAAACATCCGCTGGCGACCGGCCAGATCGATGGTGATTGCGAGAATCAAGGGCAGATCCTCGATTTTCTCACCGTAGGAACTGGCAATCAGGCCCACCGTGCTGTTCATATCGGCCAACAGCACCAGCCCCGCCGCATTTATCCCCGCAACATTTTCCGCATCAAGGGCAGTTCCGTCCAGAATACCCTGCATACGCGGCCGGAGTCCCTCCCAGTCCTTCGTAACATCCACCAGCCCCGCGATCACCGGCAGGTGCACCTCTTCCGGCAGCCCCAATGCTTCGCTGCCGTAGCGCAACGCCTCGTTTGTCTCCGTAAACAACGCCATTGTCGCCGACAGTTCTTCCAGATGCCGTTCCGTTTCGACACCTGCAAATACAAAGCAGGCGTCCTTGGACATACGCTGCGAAAGCATCCGCTGGCGACCGGCCAGATTAACCCGCCGTTTTGCCGCCTCCGCCGTGTCGCTCTGGGCAAAAACCGGCACGGGCGACACAACAAAACTGCCGGAAACTATCGCTATTGCCATAGCGCCTTGTAATATTTTCGAAAAGACCATGGTTGCCTCGCCCGCAGGTTTTCATCTGGGAGTTGTTAACATAAGAGCCTTCTAATGTAAACAATTCACTCTTCGGAAAACGGGTCGATCGGGTCCCAGTTGTCACCCAGATCATCGGGGTCGATCGGCACGATATCCTCGTTGGCACCGTCGAATTCCAGCGCCCGCACATCCCTGATCTCCGCCCCCGGAAACGTCTCCAGCACCACCTGCACCAAAGGATGCGCCGCCGCCTGCGCATACAGGTCATCGCGCGCCTCGGCCTTCACCTCGCCAATGGTCTTGCCGCCGCCCTCCGATACAACCGAGACCCCCCAGCGCACACCGGTCCAGTTCTGCAACCGCGACGACAGCCGCGCCGCCAGATCGGTCGGCGCCTGCTCCGTCGGTTCGAACTCGATCCGCCCGGGGCTGTATTTCACCAGCCGCAGGTAGTTTTCCACCTCGACCAGCAGCTTCATGTCGCGGCGCGTGCGGATCAGGGCAACCACATCCTCGAACCGTTCATACCGCGCCAGCGCATCGGCACTGGCCTGCGGTGCCGGCATCGCGCCCGCCCCGCCCGCAACCGTCGTGACCGCGCGTGCGGACACCCCGCCGCCACCGCCACCCGCAGGCCGCGCCCCGCCACCGCCACCACCCGGGGGCACCGGCGTATTCTGCAACTTGCGCACCAGATCGTCGGGCGTCGGCAGATCGGCCACATGGGTCAGCCGGATCACCGCCATTTCCGCCGCCATCATGGCATTCGGCGCGCTCGCCACCTCCTCCAGCGCTTTCAGCAGCATCTGCCACATCCGCGTCAGCGCCCGCATCGGCAGCCCCTCGGCCATGGCCACACCACGCGCGCGCTCGTCGGGGTTTACTGTCGGATCCTCCGCCGCTTCGGGCGAGATCTGCACCACACTCACCCAATGCGTCACCTCGGCCAGATCGCGCAACACCGCCATCGGATCGGCCCCGTCCGCGTATTGCCCGGACAACTCGTTCAGCGCCGCCGCCGTATCGCCGCGCATGATCATCTCGAACAGGTCCAGCACCCGCCCGCGATCCGCCAGCCCCAGCATAGCACGCACCTGATCGGCCGTGGTTTCCCCCGCCCCGTGCGCAATCGCCTGATCCATCAGCGACAGCGCATCGCGGACCGAGCCTTCGGCCGCCCGTGTCACCAGCGCCAGCGCATCGCCGGAAATCGCCGCATTCTCCTTTTTCGCAATTCCTTCCAGAAACGCGATCATCACCTCCGGCTCGATCCGGCGCAAATCGAACCGCTGGCAGCGTGACAACACCGTCACCGGCACCTTGCGGATCTCGGTGGTGGCAAAAATGAACTTCACATGCTCCGGCGGCTCCTCCAGCGTTTTCAGCAACGCATTGAAGGCCGAGGTGGACAGCATATGCACCTCGTCGATGATATAGACCTTGTAGCGGGCCGAGGCCGCCCGATAATGCACGCTCTCGATAATCTCGCGAATGTCACCGACACCAGTGCGCGAGGCGGCGTCCATCTCCAGCACATCCACATGCCGCCCCTCGGTAATGGAGACACAATGCTCGCATTCCCCGCACGGCTCGATCGTCGGCCCGCCCTTGCCGTCCGCCCCGATACAGTTCAGCCCCTTGGCAATGATCCGCGCCGTGGTGGTTTTACCGGTGCCGCGAATCCCCGTCATGATAAACGCGTGCGCGATCCGGTCGGATTCGAAGGCATTGCGCAGGGTGCGCACCATGGCCTCCTGCCCGATCAGGTCACGAAAGGTCTCCGGCCGGTATTTGCGGGCTAGAACCTGATAGGCTGGCGTGTCGGTGTCGGTCATGCTGGCTCCGGTTTTCTGGTGCCGGGGATTCTAGTTTGCACGGCGTGAAATTGCGAGTCTCTTTCGCCCCGCTCCTACCTGACAATTTCCTGACAACCCGTGTAAGGGTTTTGAACAGGGACATGGGCTAGACCTTTCTTCGAGGGGACAGAATGATTCGTCCTCCTGAACACCGCAGAAGGAAAAAAGATATGACCAAATCCAACGAAGTACTCTCCCGCCGCAAGGCACTGGCCCGCATCGGCGGCCTCGCCGCAGCAGCCTACGCTGTTCCGGCCTTCACCACCCTGTCCATGGCACAGGCCGGCAGCGGCACCAGCGGCGCTTCCGCCCCGTCGGCTCCGTCCGCTCCGAGCGGCCCGAGCAACTCCGGCCCCAGCATGTCCGGCCCCAGCGGCACCAACATGGGCACCAATACCCCGACCACCGGCACTGCAGCCACACCGGCCGAGATCGCCGCTGTTTGTGGTCCCGAGGACCTGACCAACTCGGCCTATGTCCAGTGTGTTGTTGACAACGGCTTCCCGCTGCCGCCGGGCTTCGTAATCCCGGCCGACGTTGTTGTTCCGGCAGGATACGGCGTCGTCAACTAACAGGCGTTCACACCGGCGGCCCAACAAAATTTGTCCCTTGAAGGGCTTCCGGTGTAAGCTTTCCTCCCGCCCCCTTTCCGGCGGGAGGAATCATTTATCCGGGCAAGAAAGGCGTAAAGAATGGGCGAGGCTGCAACATATCTGCATCTTGACACCCTGATCGCCCCTGTCTCGTTGCGTGTGGACGATACCTACCTGCGCGCGCTCCCTTCGGTATTCCCGAACTGGCCCTTCGCATTGCGCGATACCTTCGAACAACCGCCGTTCGCCTCGGTCACCCGTCGGGAGGGCGGCTATACGCTGACCTCGCCGTTCATGGACCGGAGCGTGACACATAATGATCCGGTCGACAGCCTGTGCGCCCTGATCGTCGAAATCGCCTGGGCCCGCCTGCGACAGGACACACACCTGCTGTGCCTGCACGGCGCTGCCGTCGAGTTCTCCGGCCGCCTCGTGGTTTTCCCCAGCACCCGCCGCGCCGGCAAAAGCACTCTGACCGTTGCGCTCGCCAGTGCCGGAAAAACCGTATTCACCGATGATTTCCTACCGCTGCAAATCGGCGACAACAACCGCATAGAGGGGCTGTCGCACGGCATCTCGCCGCGGCTTCGCCTTCCGGTGCCGTCGCAATTCGGCTCCCGGGCCGAGGCCTATATCGCCGCGCACCCCGGGATTTCCAACGAACGTTACCGCTACATCACGCCCGCTCCGGCGGACCTCGCCCGTTTCAACCAGTCGGCTCCGATCGGCGCACTGGTTTTCCTCGAACGCGCCGAAGGCCGCGACCCACATATCGAGGAGACCACAGCAGCCGAGACCCTGCGCACCCTGATCACCCAGAACTTCTCGCGCGCCATGAACGCCGCCGGCATCCTGAAAGTGCTGGGCGCTGTCGCGGAACAGACGCCGGCCTACCGGCTGCAATACGACGCGGTTGAACCGGCCATCGCCCTGCTCGAATCCCGTTTCGTCAATTGGCAGCATCCGCCCGCTACCTTTGCCGGAACACCGGAGGAATCCCTGTTTGCCTCGGCTCTGGAAACAGACGGCTGGGCCAGCGGGCCGGACATCGGGACCGCGACCCTGTTGCAGGCCCCCGGCATTACGGAAGTTTCCACCGACGGCGAACGCTTCCTTTCCGGTCGCAACGGCAAAAGTATCCACAACCTCAATGACGGCGCCGCCATGATCTGGCGTCTTCTGGAAGAACCCGCTACCGCCGGCGAAATTGTCGAGATGCTCCACGCGGTCTTCCCCGAACAAAAGAAAGAGACGATCCACAGCGACGTTATGGAAACCCTTGCCGCATTTGCGGCCAACGGCCTGCTCGTTTCCGGCAGCGGGATTTGCCAATCCGGCGAAATTCCGGCAGAAACAGCAGCAGAACATGTAAACGGGAAACAATGACCATGTCCGCGCGTAACCAGCACAACAACCCGACCCGCCGCGAGGCCCTGCGTCGTCTCGGCCTCGCCGTTACGACCGCCTATGTCGCGCCCAGCGTGTTGCTGGTCAGCGAGGCGCGGGCATCGAGTTCGGGCACCTCGCAGCCGACTCCGCCCAGCGGCCCCACCAACGGTTCGCCGCCGACACCGCCGACACCGCCGACCGCCCCGAGCAATATCGAGGAGATCGAGGCAGACGTCATCGAAACGGACTCCTGCAAAAACGCCCGAAACGTCGCCAACCCCGATACCCCCTTTATCAGCGCCCACGATTTCGAACGCGCGCAACAGGCTGTCGAGGCCGGCTACGCCAAACCGCTGGACTCCATCTGGTCCTCCTTTATGGCCGAATACCCCGGCCAGGTCATCAGTATCGAATTTACCGGCTATCGCTGGCGCCCCCGTTTCCGCTTCAGGGCAATTTCCGCCAGCGGACGTCTGGAAACCGTGATAGTATCCGCCCGCACAGGTGAAATTGAAAAAATCATAGGCTGCTGATGCGCATTTTAATTGTCGAGGACGAGGCGAAAATCGCCACCTCGATCAGGGACGTTCTGGTGGATTCCGGATTTGTGCCGGAAATCTCGACCGACGGCGAGGATGCCTGGTTCCGTGGCGGGACCGAGGATTACTCCGCCGCCATCCTCGATATCGGCCTGCCGAAGCTCGACGGTCTCAGCGTGCTGCGCAACTGGCGCAACGAAAAGGTGGACATGCCGGTGATCCTGCTCACCGCCAAGGGCAGCTGGTCGGAACGGGTGGACGGCATCGACGCCGGTGCCGACGACTACCTGGTCAAACCGTTCCACATGGAAGAACTGATCGCCCGCCTGCGCGCCCTGCTGCGCCGCTCCGGTGCCGATAAAAACACCCGCCTGAAGGCCGGCCCGCTGGTTCTCGACACCAAACAGATGCGGGTTACGGTCGACGGCAGCCCTGTCAACGTCACACCGCTGGAATTCCGTCTGCTTAACTATCTGCTGCACCAGCGCGGTCGCGTCATCTCGCAAGAGGAACTGGCCACCAACATCTATTTCCAGGACCAGGAGCCGGACAGCAACGCCATCGAGGTCCTCGTCGGTCGCCTGCGCCGGAAACTGAAAACAAAGGTCATCGAGACCCGCCGCGGTTTCGGCTACATGATCCCCGAGGACGGGCCGGACGGTGGGGAAACGGCGTGAAATCCTTCTCGCTTTCCCTGCGGCTGATCCTGCTGGCCTGCGTCTCGATCTCGCTCGCCCTTGCCGCCACCGGATTCTTCCTGAACAAGCAATTCTACAACTACTTCGAGGAACGCATCTATTCGGAGCTGGACCAGTATCTGAAACAGGTCACCGCCCGTATCGTCATCAACCCCGACAACAGCATCTCGGTCCAGCCACTGCCGGACCCACGCTTTACCCTGCCCTTCAGCGGCCTCTACTGGCAGGTTACCGAGGAGGGGCAGGAACCTGTCCTTTCCCGTTCGCTCTGGGGCAAGACCATCGACCTGCCGCCCAATACGACCCCCGGCGAGGAAATCCGCCACGCGACCACAGCCGGTAACGGCGTCCCTGTTCTCGCCCTCGGCTGGACGATCCTGCTGGGGGACGAGGACGACCGCCGCGCCCTGTCCCTGACTGTCGCCGTGGACAAAAGCGAGGTCGACGAAGCCGCCGCCGGTTTCCGCCTTGCCTTCCTGCAATGGCTGTCGCTGATGTTCCTCGCCCTGATCCTCGCCTCGTGGATCCAGGTCCGCCTCGGCCTGGCCCCGCTGGAGGCCATCCGCCGCAAGGTCGAACAGGTTCGTTCCGGCACCCGCGACCGGCTGGAGGGCCGCTTCCCGCGCGAGGTGCAGCCACTGGTGCAGGAGGTGAACGAACTTCTGGACCTGCACCGGATATCCCTTGCCGAAGCCCGCGCCCGTGCCAGCGATCTGGCCCACGGCCTGAAAACCCCGCTCACGGTCATGCTCGCCCTGGCCCGCGACCTGCGCGCCAAAGGAGACGAAACCGGCGCCAAAGACATCGAGGAACAGGTCGAATCCATGCGCCATTACATCGAGCGCGAACTGGCACGGGTGCGCACGAAAACCCCTGCCGGCAACGGTGCCAAAGCCGCTCCCGTCGCCGCGAAAATGGTCTCCGCCATCGAACGGTTCCCGCGCGAAACCCCGCTGGAATGGCAGGTCGATGTCCCCGATACCCTCGTCACCCCCTTCGATGAACACGACCTGTCCGAGATGCTCGGCAATACCCTCGACAACGCCCGGAAATGGGCCAAAAGCATCGTGCGTGTCGTCGGTGGCCACAACAACGTAAGCGCCTTCCTGCGGATCGAGGATGACGGCCCCGGCGTTCCCGAGGATCTTTTCGACTCCATCCTCGAACGCGGCGAACGGCTGGATCCCGACGTGCAGGGACAGGGGCTCGGCCTCGCCATCTGCGCCGATATGGCCGCGGCCTACGGCGCGGCGTTTTCGCTCGGGCGGTCAGAGCTTGGCGGGCTGGCGGTGGAAATCCGCTGGGACCGGCAAAATCCGCAGTAAAACATAAAATGGGGAAATATTCCGTTAACCATTTTCCGCTTCTATGCCATAGAATTCGCAAAACGCGGTATTTCTGACAGGAGCATTTTTCGTGAAAATTGTTATGATCGGCGCCGGTTACGTCGGACTTGTCTCGGGCGTCTGCTTTTCGGATTTCGGCCATCAGGTCACCTGCGTTGAAAAGGACGCCGGCCGCCTCGCGAAACTGCGTGCCGGAGAGGTGCCTATTTTCGAACCCGGGCTGGAACAACTGATGTCCCGCAACATGGCCGAGGGACGGTTGACCTTTTCGGGCGACCTGGGTGCGGCCATGGAAGGGGCGGATGCGGTATTTATCGCCGTCGGCACCCCTGCCCGGCGCGGCGACGGCTTTGCCGATCTGACCTATGTCTACGACACCGCGCGCGAGATCGGCGAGAAGCTGAAAACCCCGACCGTTGTCGTCACCAAATCCACCGTCCCCATCGGCACCAACCGCGAAGTGCAGCGCATCATCGACAGCTGCAATCCGCCGGTGCGGGCCGAGGTGGCCTCCAACCCCGAATTCCTGCGCGAAGGCTCGGCGATCGAGGATTTCATGCGCCCGAACCGCATCGTCGCCGGCGTGCAAAGCCCCGAAGCCGAGGAGGTCCTGCGCCACATCTACCGCCCACTGAACCTGCGCGAAACGCCGATCCTGTTCACCGGTCTGGAAACGGCCGAGACGATCAAATACGCCGCCAACGCCTTTCTGGCGACGAAAATCACCTTCATCAACGAAATCGCCGACCTGTGCGAAAAAACCGGTGGCGATGTGCAGCAGGTCGCCAAGGGCATCGGGCTGGACGCGCGCATCGGCGGCAAGTTCCTGCACGCGGGGCCGGGCTATGGCGGCAGCTGTTTTCCCAAGGACACGCTGGCGCTGGTGCAGACCGGCCAGCAACACGGCGCCCCGCAGCGGATTGTCGAAACCGTGGTTGCGGTTAACGATGCCCGCAAATCCGCAATGACACAGAAAATCGTCGCGGCCTGCGGCGGCTCGGTCAAAGGCAAGCGCATCGCGGTGCTGGGCGTGACCTTCAAGCCCAACACCGACGACATGCGCGACGCCCCCTCGCTGGTGATCCTGCCGGAACTGATGGAACAGGGCGCCGCCATCACCGCCTGCGACCCCGAGGGCGGCGCGGAAGCCCGTCGTCTGCTGCCCGGCGTTGACTGGGTGGAGGATGCCTATGCCGCCGCCGACGGGGCCGATGCGCTGGTGATCATCACCGAATGGAACATGTTCCGCGGGCTGGACCTGCCGCGGATCAGGGAGACCCTCGCCGCGCCGGTCTTTGTCGATCTGCGCAATATTTATCCGGTGTCCGAGGTCGAGGCCGCGGGCCTCTCCCACACCGGCGTTGGTAAAGGAAGTGTAAACTAGATGCGCAAGGTATTCGTTACCGGCTCGGCCGGATTCATCGGCTTCCACCTGTGCCGGCTGTTGCTGGACGAGGGGTTCGAGGTCGCCGGTTTTGACGGCATGACCGATTATTACGATGTGCGCCTGAAACAGCGACGCCAGCAGATGTTGCTGCAAAACCCCGCCTTCACCGCACATCAGGCCATGCTGGAGGATCAGGACGGTTTGCGCCGCGCCTATGAATCCGCCGCGCCCGATGTGGTGGTGCATCTGGCGGCGCAGGCGGGGGTGCGCTACAGCCTCGAAAACCCGCGCGCCTATGTCGAGAGCAACATTATGGGCACCTTCAACCTGATGGAGCTAACGCGCGAACACGGGGTGGAGCATTTGCTGATGGCCTCCACCTCCTCGGTTTACGGCGCGAACGAGGATATGCCGTTTCGCGAAACCGACCAGACCGAAACCCAGATGACGCTTTATGCCGCCACCAAGAAAGCGACCGAGAGCATGGGCCATTCCTATGCCCACCTGTGGAATATCCCCACAACCATGTTCCGGTTTTTCACCGTTTACGGCCCCTGGGGACGCCCCGACATGGCGCTGTTCAAATTCGTCAAGGCAACGCTGGAGGGCGACGCCATCGACGTTTACAACCACGGCAAAATGGCGCGCGATTTTACCTATGTCAGCGATCTGGTGCGCGGCATCCGCCTGCTGATCGACACGCCGCCCAAACGCCCCGAAAGCCGCGAGGATATTGCGGCAGGCGACAGCCTCAGCCCCGCCGCACCGTTCCGCACGGTAAATATCGGCAACTCCGACAAGGTCGGGCTGGAGGAATTTATCAGCGCGATGGAGGATGCGCTCGGCATGCCGGCGAAACGGAACTACATGGAAATGCAGAAGGGCGACGTGCCGGCAACATGGGCCGATGCCTCGCTGTTGCAGGCCCTGACCGGCTATCGCCCCGAAACGCCGGTGGCTGACGGAGTGGCGAAATTCGTCGAGTGGTATCGGGACTACTACAAGGTCTGAAAACCGGAAAAATTGCCAACTGGCAATAACCTGTTATTTCTCATATTTTCCAGATACTTGCTTGAAATAAGCACAGACAGAAAAGGCGCCCGTCCGGGGGCGCCTTTTCCGTAGGGTTTATGCGGTTTAATTGCCCGAAAGCGCGGCCTCCGCTGCAGCGGCCTCTTCCTCGGTGGCGCGCTGGCCGTTGGCCCAGAAACCGTCGTATTCCTCGCCGGTGGCATAGCGCATGATCCCGCGGCCCTGACGCTGGCCCTTGCGGAAGAAGCCTTCGTAAACATCGCCGTTCGGGTATTTCGCAACGCCCTGCCCGTCGATCTCTCCGGCTTTCCAGCTGCCGGTGTATTCGAAGCCGTCCGCCATGGTGATCGTGCCGATCCCCTCGCGCTGGCCGTTGACGAAACCGCCGGTATAGATGGTGCCGTCGGCATAGGTCGCCACGCCCTCGCCATCGCGCAGGCCGTTCTTCCAGTCGCCGGTATACTGGTAACCGTCCTGATAGATCATCGTGCCCTTGCCGTGGTTCTTGGCGTTCTTGAACTCGCCCTCGTAAACCAGACCGTTGCCGTATCTGGCGATGCCGTAGCCCTCGATCACGCCGTTGACCCACTCGCCCTCGTAAGAGCTGCCGTCAGGATAAGTGATCTTTCCTTTGCCATGCGCGACGTCGTTTTTGAATTGTCCGACATAGACCGAGCCATCGGGATAGGTCACCTGCCCCTCGCCCTCGATCCGGCCCTGCACCCAGTCGCCGGTATAGACGTAGCCGTCGGTGCCGGTGAAGGTGCCCTTGCCCTGTCGCAGGTCGCCAACGAATTCGCCTTCGTATTTATCGCCGTTGGCATAGGTAACAGTGCCCGTTCCCTGCCGCTGGCCGTTGACGAAATCGCCTTCGTAGCGGTCGCCGTTGGCCTGAACCAGAACGCCCTTGCCGTTGATCTGTCCGTCCACCCAGCTACCGGTATAGACCAGCCCGTCGGGCAATGTCAGCGTGCCCTGTCCCTGACGCACGCCCTTGACGATATCGCCCTCGTAGATGGCGCCGTCGGAATAGGTGATCTTGCCCTTGCCGTCCTTGACGCCGTCAACCCATGTGCCCTCGTAACGGTAGCCGTTGGCGCTGGTCATTATGCCGAAACCGTCGTGGACCGCATTCTTGAATTCGCCCTCGTAGCGCACGCCGTTGGCGTAAAGCGCCACGCCCTGCCCCTGGATCTTGCCGTCCACCCAGTCGCCTTCGTAGGTGCCGCCGTCGGCGAAGGTGATCTTGCCCTTGCCCTCGGGGCGGCCGTTTTTGAACTCGCCCTCGTAGACGGAGCCGTCGGGATATGTGGCCTTGCCGATCCCCTCGATCCGGCCCTCGACCCACTGGCCGGTATATTCATAACCGTTCGGCAGACGATAGGTTCCCTGCCCGTGCTGCTTGCCGTCCTTGAACTCGCCTTCGTAAATGCCGCCGGTGTCATACTGTTTGGTCTGGATGCCGCCGTCCTGGGCAACAACCGGAGCGCCTGCGAGGATACCGAGCGCCGCTGCGCCAAAGAGAACTGTTCTTTGCAAATTGCCCTACCGGAGGTTTGACGCTCCGGTCTCCCTGAATTTTATCGCGCGCCGGATAGTGCGCGTTCAATGCTGTCGGGAAGTCTATGACCTAGGGTGCTTGTTTTCAACGTCTTTTTGGCAACCATAGGGCGGCACCGGCGGCGCAGGGCCATAATCCCTTGTGCTTTGCCCCGACGAGAGGGTATTTGCAACGGTGACCCTGATCTGGAGACCGACATGCCTGCCACATTCCGAATCCTTTTGTGCCAGTTGAACCCGACAGTCGGCGACCTGTCGGGCAATGCCGCCAAGGCCGTGGATGCCCATCGCGACGGAGCGGCGCGCGGTGTCGATCTGGTCGCCCTGCCGGAAATGTTCCTGACCGGCTACCAGACGCAGGACATGGTGATGAAACCGGCGTTTCTGGATCATGTGGAGCAGGTGCTGGCCGGGGTGGCCGAGGACTGCGCCGACGGTCCGGCGCTGGCTATCGGGGCACCGCTGCGCGAGGGGGATGCGCTCTATAACGCCTATTTCATTCTGAAGGGGGGCAAGATCCATTCCGTTGCCCGCAAGCACCATCTGCCGAACGAGGATGTGTTCGACGAACGCCGCCTGTTCGACCACGGCGCGGTGTCCGGTCCGGCGGCACTCGGGCCGCTGCGTCTGGGCACACCGGTGTGCGAGGATGCCTGGCACGAGGATGTGGTGGAGACGCTGGCCGAAACGGGCGCCGGGGTGCTGCTGGTGCCGAACGGCTCGCCCTATTATTCCGGCAAGTATGACCGGCGCATGAACCATATGGTCGCGCGGGTAGTGGAGTCGGGATTGCCGCTGGTTTACCTGAATATGGTCGGCGGGCAGGATGACCAGATTTTCGACGGCGGATCCTTCGTGCTGAACCCCGGCGGCAAGCTGGCGGTGCAGATGCCGCTGTTCGACGAGGCTACCTGCGAGGTCGAATTTGTCGAGGGGTCCGAGGGCTGGCAGGCGGTTTCCGGCGATCTGGCGGAACTGCCGACGCTGGCGGAGCAGGAATACCGCGCCATGGTCGAATCCCTGCGCGACTATATGGGCAAGACCGGATTTTCAAAGGTGGTGCTTGGGCTGTCGGGCGGGGTGGACTCCGCGCTCGTCGCCACCGTGGCGACCGATGCGCTGGGGCCGGAGAACGTGCATTGCGTGATGCTGCCGTCCGAATACACCAGCAAGGAGTCGCTGGAGGATGCGGCGGCCGTGGCAAAGGCGCTGGGCGTGCGGCTGGATAGCGTGCCGATTGCGGCGGGGCGTGCGGCGATCACCGAAACGCTGGCGCCGCTGTTCGAGGGGCGCGAACCGGACGTGACCGAAGAAAACATCCAGTCGCGGTTGCGCGGGCTGCTGTTGATGGCGATGTCGAACAAGTTCGGCGAGATGCTGTTGACCACCGGCAACAAGTCCGAGGTCGCCGTGGGCTATGCCACGATCTATGGCGATATGGCGGGCGGGTATAATCCGATCAAGGATCTGTATAAAACCCGGGTATTTGCCACCTGTCGCTGGCGCAACGAGAACCATTCCGGCTGGATGAAAGGGCCTGCGGGCGTCGTGATTCCGCCGCGCGTGATCGAGAAACCGCCCTCGGCGGAATTGCGCGAGGGTCAGAAGGACGAGGATTCGCTGCCACCCTACGAGGTGCTGGACGCCATCCTGCATATGCTGATCGAGGAGGATGCCTCGGTCGCCGATTGTGTGGCAGCGGGGTTTGATCGCGAGACGGTCAAACGGGTCGAGCATCTGCTTTATATCAGTGAATACAAACGGTTCCAGTCAGCGCCCGGCGCGCGGCTGACCCGCAAGGCGTTCTGGCTCGACCGGCGCTATCCCATTGCCAACCGCTGGAGAGACCCCTCATGACCGTTACCCGTTTCGCGCCCTCGCCCACGGGGTATCTGCATGTGGGCAACCTGCGCACCGCCCTGTTCAACTGGCTGATCGCCCGCAAGGCGGGGGGCACGTTTATATTGCGGATCGACGACACGGACCCCGAACGCTCGAAGCCGGAGTATGTGGATCAGATCAAACGGGATCTGGAGTGGCTGGGGCTGGAATGGGACCGTGTGGAAATGCAGTCGGCGCGGCTGGACCGCTATGCGGTGGCGGCGGAGGAGTTGCGGGGCAAGGGGCGGCTTTACGAGTGTTTCGAAACCCCTGCCGAGCTGGATTTGCGGCGCAAGAAGCAACTGAACATGGGCAGGCCGCCGGTCTATGACCGTGCGGCGCTGGCGCTGTCAGAGGCGGAAAAGGACGCCTTGCGGGCGGAGCGGGCGGCGCATTGGCGGTTCAGGCTGGATCACGAGCGGATCGAATGGCAGGACGGGATTCTGGGGCCGGTGTCGATTGACGCGGCCAGCGTTTCGGACCCTGTGCTGATCCGCGGCGACGGGCAGGTTCTGTATACGCTGGCCTCGGTTTGCGACGACATGGATTTCGGGATTACCGATGTGGTGCGCGGCTCGGACCATGTAACCAATACGGCAACGCAGATACAGATTATCGCGGCGCTTGGCGGCGCGCCGGTGCGGTTCGCACACCATTCGCTGCTGACCGGACCGCAGGGCGAGGCGCTATCGAAACGGCTGGGCACGCTGGCGCTGAAGGACCTGCGCGAACAGGGGGTGGAGCCGATGGCGCTGCTGTCGCATATGGCGCGGCTGGGGTCCGCCGATCCGGTGGAATTGCGGCAGGATATGGCGGATCTGGTCGCGGGGTTCGATATCTCGCGTTTCGGCGCGGCGCCGACGAAGTTCGATGTATCCGATCTGGCGGGGCTGAGCGCCAAGCTGCTGCACGGGATGGAGTTCGACAAGGTGGCGGCGGATATCGCGGCGCTGGGCGTGCCGGAGAATCTGGCGCGGGATTTCTGGGACATGGCGCGCGAGAATATCGAAACGCGGGCCGGTATGGCGCCGCTCTGGGCGCTGTGCCGCGACGGGGTGGAACCGGTGGTTGCGCCGGAGGATGCGGAGTTTGTGGCGCAGGCAATGGCCATGCTGCCACCCGCGCCGCGCGACGCGACGACGTGGAAGGCGTGGACCACGGCGGTGAAAGAGGCGACAGGGCGCAAGGGCAAGGGGTTGTTCCAGCCGTTGCGCAAGGCGCTGACCGGAATGGATCACGGACCGGATATGTCGAAGCTGCTGCCGTTGTTGCAGGCGGTCTAGGGTCAGGACCCATTAATCCGGCACGCGCAGTTTGACGGATTTGTTCGCTGAACAGGCGCAGACCCGCAGGAATAGCGGCGCTATTTCAAGGGGCTGGAACGCATTCAGGGGGCAAATCCGCCAAACCCTTCTGGCGTCATCGGCACTTCATCTCAGCGGCTCGCTGCCCTTGGAAAGGGGAGCACCCTTACCTGCGGGCAGCAACCCACCGATATTTCGTGCCGATGACGCTGCGCGCGCCGGATTAATGGGTCCTGACCCTAGGGCGAGCGGCGGTCGCGGCAGCGTCCATCACAAACTGCGCAGGAAACTCTCCAGCTTCGCGATTTCCGATTGCGTGAACACCGGTATTCCGGCTGCGCACAGACGGCGTGCGGCCAGACCTTGTCCGGGAATGCGCTGGCCGGAAAAACTGCCGTCGTGGATGGTTTTCGCGCCGCAAGAGGGGCTGCCATCGGTCAGCAGGGCCGCAACACAGGCCTGCGCTTGCGCCAAGGCGAGGGCGGCATCAGCCCCTGCGCGATAGGCCTCCGTTACATCCTGTCCGGTGCTGTCCATGACAGCCCCTGTTGCCGAAATCTCGGCCGCCGGGCGCGGGGTCGGCAAGCCGCCGAGCATTTCCGGACAGACAGGCACCACGCGGCCCTCGCGGATCCAGCGGTCCAATACAGGATGTTCGAGGGTTTTGGCCGCGCCGTCATACCGCACGGGGTTTCCCAGCAGGCAGGCGCTGACGAGGACCCTGGCCGGATCGCCCATTAGCGCGAGCGGCGGTCGCGGCGGCTGCTCATGGGCTGGAAGGCGACGGCGACGTGGGTTTCGCAGTAGGGCTTGCCCGCCTGCACCGGATGGCCGCAGAACCAGAATTCATCGGTGGCCGGATCGCCGATCGGCCATTTGCAGGTGCGTTCGGTCAGCTGCATCAAGGTCAGCTTCTTGGCCTTTTTCTCGATCTCCGCCACGTTGGCCAGCGCCTCGGCGCTGACTTCGGAGGCCGAGGGCTGCGGCGGCAGGGGCTGGCCTGCGGTGATGATCGGGCGTTTGCGCGGGATGTCGCGGACGGCCGGAATCTCGGTCTTGGTTTTCGGAACGGGGGCCGGTTTCGACGCCGGTTGCGGTTTGGGCGCGGCCTTGGCCTTCGGCTTGGCCGGTTCCTTGGCGGTTTTGGTCGTGCTTTTGGCCGTGGTCGTGCGGTTGGACAGGCCGAGGCGATGCACCTTGCCGATCACCGCATTGCGGGTCACGCCGCCGAGCTCCTTGGCGATCTGGCTCGCGCTTTTGCCCTCGCCCCACATTTTCGTCAGGGTTGCCACGCGGTCTTCGGTCCAGGACATGGTGCCTCCGTCAAATTTCACACGCCCCCGAGGGCGCAGAGCCTGCGCCCCTGTCCGGTCTGCAGATATGGGGGCTGTTTCAAGTTGCCTCTATTGTAACCCTTGTGGGCGGAGATACAAGGGGCGCTATTCGCCGGATGTCAGGCGTTCCAGTCGTAGGCGGTCGCGCTCGTCGGTCAGGCGGTAGACGGAGCCGAAGGTGGCGAGCAGCACGCCGAGGCCGGTGGCGCCGCCGATCAGAAACATCACCAGAAGCTGGTATTTCACCGCCTCGGTCGGGTCCACGCCCGAAAGAATCTGGCCGGACATCATACCCGGCAACGAAACAACGCCGGTGGCGGCCATCGAGTTGATGATCGGCATGAAACCGGAACGCAGAGACCGGCGAGTGAAGGGGCGCATGGCCTCCCACCGGGTAGCGCCGAGCAGAAGTTGCGCCTCGATGGCCGGTTTTTCGCGTTTGACGGTGCTGTGCAGCGTGTCCAGCGCCAGACTGACGCCGGTCATGCCGTTGCCCAGCACCATGCCGAGCAACGGCAGGGCGAAGCGCGGACTCCACCACGGGTCGGCACCGATCATGGCGGCAAGGCCGATGGTGGTAATGGTGATCGCCGACAGGGCCATCGCGCCAGTGCCAAGGCCGTAGCCCCAGATGCCGCGCAGCTTGCGATCCTGCCGTGCCCAGACCTCGCGCCCTGCGAAAAGCAGCATGAACAGGGCAACGCCGCCGGTCAGCCACGGGGATTGCACCGCGAACAGGGATTTCAGCAGGAACCCGACGATCAGCAGTTGCACCACCATGCGGGCAACCGCAACGGCGAGTTTGCGCTCCAGCCCCAGTTTCAACCAGATAGAGAGGACCCCGTTCAGCACCAGAAAGCCCGAGGCCCAGAGCAGATCCCAGTAGGTCAGGGCGATATAGCCGCTCATGGTGCCACCTGTCGCAAAGTGCCGTTTTCGAGGTGGAGTGTGCGGTGGGCAAAGCGGCGTGCCTGTGCCGGGTCATGGGTGACGATCAGGATCGACAGACCGGCGGCGAGGCGGGCTTGCAGCAATGCCTCGACCATCAGGGCGGTTTTTTCGTCCAGCGCGGCGGTGGGTTCATCGAGCAGCAGCGCCTCGGGGTCGTTTTCCAGTGCGCGCAGCAGGGCGAGGCGGTGGCGTTCGCCGGTCGAGAGGCGCGCGACCTCCCAGTCGAGGGCTTCGGGCGAGAGGTTGACCTCTTGCAGCAGCGGGCGGATTTTGTCGGGGGTGCGGAAATGGGCGGCGACACTGTCCTGCCACCAGCCGCTTTCGGCCGGCAGCATAGCGACGCGGCGACGCCAGAGCGGGGCGGGAACGGCGGCGCGGTCGGTGCTGGCTGTGCGGGCCGTGCCGTCGTTGGGATCAAGGTCGACTATCGCGCGCAACAGGACCGATTTGCCGGTGCCGGACGGGCCGGTGATGGCCACGCACTCGCCATCCGCAACCGCGAGGGATACGGGACCGATGGTCAGGCGGGTCAGGTTTTCGACGTTCAGCAAGGGATGCTCCTGCGACGAGGGAAATCCCCCCTTTCAAAACCATTAAACCGGTTTAGTGGTTTAGTCACCCCTGCCCCCAGATTGACTCGGCGTAAGCATTGGGGCATGTATCGTTCAACCCCCATCTGTGCGGTCGCAGGTGGGTGTTTTCTTTTGGATGGACCGCAGGAGTAAATGACGTGATTAGCCCCGTTTTGCCGACCTACGCGCGGGCGCCGCTTTCCTTCGTGAAAGGGGATGGCCCCTGGCTGGAAACCGAGGATGGAACGCGCTATCTGGACATGGGGGCCGGCATTGCCGTGAATTCCCTTGGCCACGCGCACCCCGCCCTTGTTGCCGCGCTGGAGGGACAGGCCCGACGACTGTGGCACACGTCCAACCTCTATGACATTCCCAACCAGCGGGCGCTGGCGGAGCGGCTGGTGGAACATACCTTTGCCGATACGGTGTTTTTCACCAATTCGGGCACGGAATCGACCGAGGCCGCGGTCAAGATGGTGCGCAAGTATTTCGATAATGCCGGACAGCCGGAGCGCAACCGGATCATCACCTTCGAAGGCTCGTTCCACGGGCGGACGCTGGCGATGATTTCGGCGGCGGGGGCCGAGAAGCTGACCAAGGGCTTCGGGCCGTTGCCGGACGGGTTCGACCACGTGCCCTTTGGCAATATGGCGGCGCTGGAGGCCGCGATCACGCCGCAAACGGCAGCGATCATGCTGGAACCGGTGCAGGGCGAAGGCGGTATCCGCGCGTTTTCCGAAGCCGACCTGAAAGCCATCCGTGCGCTTTGCGACGAGCACGGATTGTTGCTGGTGCTGGATGAAATCCAGACCGGCGTGGGGCGGACCGGCAAGCTGTTCGCGCATGAATGGGCCGGTATTACGCCGGATATCATGGCGATTGCCAAGGGCATCGGCGGGGGGTTCCCGCTCGGGGCGTGTCTGGCCACCGAACGCGCGGCGGCGGGGATGACCGCCGGAAGCCACGGCACCACCTTTGGCGGCAACCCGCTGGCCTGTGCCGTCGGCTGCGCGGTGATGGATGTGGTGACGGGCGAGGGGTTCCTTGACGACGTCACCCGTGTTGCGGGGCATCTGCGGCAGGGGCTGGAGGGGCTGGTGGCCTCGCATCCCGACGTCTTTGAATCGGTGCGCGGCGAGGGGCTGATGGTCGGCCTGAAGTGCAAGGCGGCCAACACGGATGTGATCAACGCCGGTTACGATGCGCATGTGCTGACGGTGCCGGCGGGCGACAATGTGATCCGGCTGCTGCCGCCGCTCAACATCACCACCGGGGAAATCGACGAGGCGCTGGCGCGTCTGGAGACAGCGGCGCGGGCCGTGGAGGAGACGCTATGAACCATTTTCTGGACATTCACAAAACCGGTGCGGCGGAGCTGCGCGGGATGATCGACCAGGCGCGCGCGATGAAAGAGGCACGCAAGGGCCTGCCCAAGGGGGCGCCGGATGCGGAGCAGCCGCTGAAGGACCATATCGTGGCGCTGATTTTCGAGAAACCCTCGACCCGCACCCGCGTGTCCTTCGACGTCGGGGTGCGGCAGATGGGCGGGCAGACGCTGGTGCTGTCCAGTGCCGATATGCAGCTGGGTCATGGCGAGACGATTGCCGACACGGCGCGGGTGTTGAGCCGCTATGTGGACCTGATCATGATCCGCACCTTCGAGGAGGAGAAGCTGCTGGAACTGGCGAAACATGCCACGGTGCCGGTGATCAACGGGCTGACCGACCGCACGCACCCCTGCCAGATCATGGCCGATATCCTGACCTTCGAGGAACACCACGGGCCGATCAAAGGCAAGAAGGTCGTCTGGACCGGTGACGGCAACAATGTCGCCGCCAGCTTCCTGCATGCGGCGGGGCAATTCGGGTTCGACCTGACCTTTGCCGGACCGGAGCAGCTGGACCCCGAGCCGGAGTTCGTGGAATTCGCGCGCTCCAAGGGTGTAAAGGTGGAGATCGAGCGCGACGCGGCCAAGGCCGTCGAGGGCGCCGATCTGGTGGTGGCGGATACATGGGTTTCCATGCACGACAAGGACGCCGCCGCGCGCCACAACCTGTTGCAGCCCTATCAGGTCAATGCGGAACTGATGGCACATGCCAAGCCGGACGCGCTGTTCATGCACTGCCTGCCTGCACACCGTGGCGAGGAAGTGACGGACGAGGTGATGGACGGACCGCAATCGGTGATCTTCGACGAAGCGGAAAACCGGCTGCACGCGCAAAAGGCGATCATGCGCTGGTGTCTGGAAAAATAGGCGCTATCTGCGCCGGCGGGTGACGGTGGGAATCGTCGTCACCCGCTCGATTTCGCGCGGCGGGTGTGGCGGGCGGCCCTGGTTGGCGCGCCAGTAGGCGGGACCGCGATGGAGCATCCAGTAGGGAACCGTCAGCAGGAAACCGGCGGCAAATCCGCCGATATGCGCCCAGTAGGCGACGCCGCCAGTTGCGGGATCGGAGCCGACTCCGCTGAGGATTTGCAGGGCAAACCAGAAGATCAGCACGACCCATGCAGGGACCGTGAACCGTTTGAAGAAGATGATGAAAATCACGATCACATCAATGCGCGCCCGCGGGAACAGCAACAGGTAGCCGCCCATGACTCCGGCGATGGCACCCGAGGCCCCGATCATCGGGATCTGCGAGTCGGGGGCCGAGGCGATATGCGCGAGATTGGCGGCGATTCCGCTGGCGAGGTAGAACAGCAAAAACCCGATGTGGCCGAAGGCGTCCTCCATATTGTCACCGAAAATCCACAGGAACAGCATATTCAGGCCGATATGCAGCAGGCCCCCATGCAGGAACATGCTGGTAATGATCGTGTGGGTTTGCCGTCCGTCGGTAACCAGCGCCGGCACACTGGCCCAGTCGTAGTAAAACGCCCCGAGCTGCGCCTGCGTCGCGGCAAGTTGCGAGCTGTAGAGGTAGACCAGAACATTGATGACAATCAGCCCGATGGTAACATAGGGCGTGCGTTCGGACGGGTTGTGGTCTTTGATCGGAAACATCGGTCTATCATGACGATTGGCGGGCGCTGGTCAATGGCCGGCCTTTGCGCTAAACCGCAGGACAAGACCACAAAGGGATGAATCATGGCTCGAATTCTTGTTACCTCCGCCTTGCCGTATATCAACGGAATCAAGCACCTCGGCAATCTGGTCGGCAGCCAGTTGCCCTCGGATGTTTACGCGCGCTACATGCGGGCGCGGGGTCACGAGGTGATGTATATCTGCGCCACCGACGAACACGGCACACCGGCGGAACTGGCCGCCGCCAAGGCGGGCAAACCGGTGGCGGAGTTCTGTGCCGATATGTGGCAGGTGCAGAAGGATATCGCCGATGGCTTCCGCCTGTCGTTCGACTATTTCGGGCGCTCGTCTTCGCCGGAAAACCGCAAGCTGACGCAGCATCTGGCGGCGAAGCTGGCGGAAAACGGGCTGATCGAGGAAGTGTCGGAAAAGCAGGTCTATTCCCATGCGGACGGGCGCTATCTGCCGGACCGCTATATCGAGGGGACCTGCCCGAATTGCGGCTCGGAAAACGCGCGCGGCGACCAGTGCGAGAATTGCACCAAGCAACTGGACCCGACCGACCTGATCAATCCGCGCTCGGCCATTTCCGGCAGCACCGATCTGGAGGTGCGCGAGACCAAGCACCTGTATCTGCGCCAGAGCGCCATGCGCGAGACGCTGGACAAGTGGATCGACGAAAAGAAAAACTGGCCGGTTCTGACGACATCTATCGCCAGGAAGTGGCTGCATGACGGCGACGGGCTGCGCGATCGCGGCATCACGCGCGATCTGGACTGGGGCGTGCCGGTGCAGTTCGAGGGCGCGCCGTGGACCGGCATGGAAGGCAAGGTGTTCTATGTCTGGTTCGACGCGCCGATCGAATATATCGGAGCGACGGCAGAATGGGCACATGCCAACGATCTGGGCGATGCGGCGTGGGAACGCTGGTGGCGCACCGACAAGGGCGCGGACGATGTGCATTATGTGCAGTTCATGGGCAAGGACAACGTGCCGTTCCACACCCTGTCGTTCCCCGCAACCATGATGGGGTCGAACGAGCCGTGGAAGCTGGTGGACTACATCAAATCCTATAACTGGCTGACCTACGAGGGCGGGAAATTCTCCACCAGTCAGGGGCGCGGGATTTTCATGAATCAGGCGCTGGAGGTGATGCCCTCCGACTACTGGCGCTGGTGGTTGTTGAGCAACGCCCCCGAAAGCGCCGACAGCGATTTCACTTGGGAAAGTTTCCAGGGCGGGATCAACAAGGATCTGGCCGATGTGCTGGGGAATTTCGTGTCGC
>JALSHL010000058.1 GCA_026982255.1 Paracoccaceae bacterium
TTTCCGCCCTGACTGCGTTACAACCCCTTGAAATAGCCCCGCTATTCCTGCGGGATTGCGCCTTGCCAGAACAAAAATCCGGATAACTGGCGGAGCGGGGTTTATGGGTCTACGCCCTAAACCGCCCGCGGCGCCACCAGCTCGGTAAAATGCACCGCCAGCCGCAGGCTTCCGCCGGAAAAGCTCCCCGCATCCGGCGTGATTTCCAGCGCCGTATCGGCCCAATAGGTGACCGGAGCGCCACTCAACCCTTTGGCATAGGAATTGAGCGCCAACCCCAGACCGCTCCCGTAGCGGTCCACCGCTCCGGCCACCCCCAGCGACCAGCTTGACACACCGGTGCCGGTCAGCGCCGATGTCACCCGCGCCGTCACCCCGATCACCTGCGCCTTCGCCGGTATCACTGCCGACGTGACCGAGACCGCCTCCGCCCCGATCACATGGTCGATCTCCACCACCCGCTGCAAGGTCGCCGCCCCGCCGCCCGACACCACGGCGGCATAGCGCACCCACTCCGTGCCGTCGAAAACGATCTCCGCCCCCAGAATGGAATTCCACGCCCGCCAGCCGGTCTGCGGCGTCAGGAAAACCCAGCCGCCGTTGACGAACACCGCCACCTTGCCCTCCTGCCCGGCCCATTCGCCGCTGGCAATCGGGCCGACCACATGCGCCTCGCCCTCGCTCGACACGGCGTTGGGCACCTCCCAGTCGTCGGCCCGCACCTGCATCTGCGCCACCGCGTCCAGCCGCACCAGCGCCTCGTTCACCGTCACATGTTTCTGCGCCTGCGCCGCCGCCAGCAGCGGCAGGGCAAACCGGTTAGTCTCAGCCATTGAAAGTCCCTTTCACAAAAGCGCCCGCCCCGAACCGTTCCGAGATCTGCGCCACCTCAAATTCGAACGGACCGGACACCCCGTCCGCCGCTCGCATCGCCGCCGTATAGTCGAACTCCGGCACGCTGACCTCCGCCTCGCGCACCACCGATCCACCGATCCGCACCCGCACCAGATAGGCCTCGCGCACCTCGCCCAGCGGCACCTCGTAGCCCTGCCAGACATCGCCCTCGATCCGCGTGCGCCGCACCCAGCGGAACACCCCGCCCACCTGTTTCAGATGCGCAGGCGCATAGGGCCGCAACCCGACCCCTCCGGCCGCAAACACCAGATGGTTGTAGCTCGCATCGTCATAGGGCAAATGCCCCGCCCCGATCCGGTAGTGCCGCTCCAGCCCCCGTTCCGAGGCCCCCAGCCCTACCTGCTTCACCGCCTGGTCCAGCAACACGAAATCCGTGCCCGCCGGCCAGACATCGGGAATGGCGAACTCCGTCCCCGCCTGCCCGCGCAACAGGTTCGACAGCACATACTCGCCGTCCCCGACCAGCAGTGCATCGCGGAACTGGAACACCTCCCAGTCGCCGCTACCATTGCGCAACGCCGCCCGGTTCGCCCCGTTCAGCACTGCCGCCGCATCCGCACTCTGCAACACGCCCGAGGCCAGCTTCACCCGAACTGCGGCCCGCTGCCAGACATCCGGCGCCCCGCGCGCCAAACCCTCGCTCAACGCCCCGACCACCGCACTGGCGTTCAGTTCCGTATTCAGCGCATAGCCGTAATCCGCCGCCGCCGAATACACCGCCACCCGTCCCGGCCACGGCTCCCCCGAGGCCAGCACATAGGGCGCCACCTCGTCCGCTCCCTCGAACAGCGGCAGGTCCAGCAACTCCGCATAGACCGGCCCGAATTCTGCCGCAGGCGGTTTCACCCGACCGGCCCCGTCGCGATAGCGGGCCGCATAGACCCCCGCCTCGACCCGCACGCCCGCCATCCGCCGCACACCGGCTTCCTCGACCCGTTCGATACGGTAGCCCGCCCCGTCCAGCTCCACCACATCACCGGCCCGCACGTTGTCCATCGAGGGCGGCAAGGTGAATTCCACCCCGTCCCGCGCAATCCGCGACTCCGCCAGCCAGCGCTCGGCAATCCCCTTCGCCTCGCCCTCGCGCAAGGCCAGCGGCAGGTTCGACACCGCCACATGCGCCGCGGAATCATCGGGAAACACATGCTCGACCGCCCCGCTCTGGTAATCGTTTTCCGCATCGACAAAGCCGACCCTGACCCGCCCCGCCGTCTCGGCCTCCGGCGCACGGGTCAGCGCCAGCGCCTCCCCCTTCGCCTCGACAAACCGCGTCTTGTCCAGCACCAGATCGACCCGTTGGTCGCGCGAACGGAACACCAGCCCGCCGTCGCGCTCGAACGCATCGAAACCGTAGGCCAGCATCAACGGTTGCAGACTGGCCCGCGCCGTCTCCACATCGCCGACCAGAAACCCCTGCACCAGCCCGTAAAGCTCCGAGACATCCACATCCCGCACACCGGCCTTCGCGCAAATATCGCGCACCACCGCCGGCAGGGATGCCATATGGATCCGCCCCGAAATCCAGTGCCCGCGCGCGAATTTCCCCCCGTCGGACCAGACGGAAATCTGCTCGGGAAACGCCGGATAGGGCCGCGCATCCCAGGCCCAGACATGCGCCCTCGCCACATCCACCATCCGCCCGTCATAGGCGCTCGCCGCCGGATTGTTGGCCGGATCGCTCCAGTATCCCAACACCGCCTGCAAATACCGATGCTGGATCAGGTCGTCGCGGTTGCCGTTGGAAAAATGCGGCAAGCCCCCCTCGGCCGACAGATCGTCGACAAACATATTCGGCTGGTTCGTCCCCTTGTCCACCGCCGGACAGCCCAGTTCGGTAAACCAGACCGGCTTGCTCCCCGGCATCCACGCCGTCGGCTGACCACTGCGCACGCCGCCGATCCGGTCGAAATGCTGGTCCCCCCACCAGTTGCGGATATCCTTGTAACGGAACACCCAGTCCTCGCCGTAAGCCCCGTCCACAATCGGCGTGCGCCGCTGCGCCACACGGTCGGCCTCGCTGGCGTAATACCACTCAAACCCCTCGCCGCCCTCGATATTCCCCTGCAAATAGGCCAGATCGTAGATACTCGCCGCGCCGTCCGCCTGCGCCGGATCATCGCGCCAGTCCGACAACGGCATGTAATTGTCGATCCCGATAAAATCGATATCGTCATCGGCCCAGAGCGGATCGAGATGGAACAGCACATCCCCCGAACCGTCCTGCGGGTGATAGCCGAAATACTCCGACCAGTCCGCCGCATAGCCGATCTTGCAATCCGGCCCCAGAACGGTGCGCACATCCCGCGCCAGCCGCACCATTTCCGCCACCGCCGGAAAGGAATTGCGCCCGTCCCTGATCTGCGTCAGCGCCCGCATCTCCGACCCGATGCAAAAGGCCGAAACCCCGCCCGCTGCCGCGCACAAATGCGCATAATGCAGGATAAACCGGCGATAGGACCACTCCGCCGGCCCGTTATAGGCCACCCCCGTTGCCCCCTGCACGAAATCCCCGACCGCTGCCGTGCCGAAAAACGCCGCAACCTCGTCGGCCGCCCCACTCCCCTGATCCGGCGAGCCGAAAATCCCCGGCGCCTTCGAGGTCGTAATCCGCCCCCGCCAGGGCACCGCCGCCTGCTCGCCCGTATCCGACCACGGATCCGGCAGACCGTTGCCAGGCAGGATATCCATCAGCATAAAGGGATAGAACATCACGTCCTTGCCGGAATCGCGGATATGCGCAATCGCCTGCATCACCGATTCATCCGCCGGCGTGCCACCAAAGGCCGGACGCCCGTCAACCCGACCGACCACTTTCGCCGCCGTCCGCCCGACACCGGACACACTCCACGGCATCACATCCCCGTCGGTTGCCACCTGCTCGACCGCCGGCTGCACCGTGCAATCGGAACAACGCAGATCGTCCCCGAACCAGCTGACAACCAGCGCCACCGACCCGCAATCCGGCAAATCCTGCCCCATCATCTCGACCGAACGCACCAGATCCGGCACCTGCCCCGCCCCGTGCACATTGGCCGGAGGCGACATCCCCTTGTCGAGCGGATAGACCACCGGCTCCGTCGCCAGCGCATATTCCCCCGCCCCGGGGATCAGCGCCACCGCCCGCACCAGATCGGCAGCCTCCACCTCTCCCGTCTGCTCCGGCTTGCGGACCACCTCGAAGGTAAACTGCGGAATCCGGTTGCCGAAACGCCCCAGTTCCAGATCCTCGAACACAATATACGCCGTGCCGCGATAGGCCGGCGCCGCCCCCTCGACCGCCACGATCAGCGGATCGGGCGCCTGCTCCGCATCGCCGCGATACAAACGGTAAGTCATCCCGTCGAGTGCGATTTCCTGCCCGTCAGCCCAGACCTTGCCCAGCCGCACGATCTCCCCCTCGCAAAGCGCCACCGCCAGACTGACGGAATAGGAATAGCTCCGCACAGCCGGCGCCGGCGTCCCCTTGCCACCGCCCGCAGCCCGCACATGCTCGCGAAACCGCGTCGCCCAGATCACCTGACCGGACACACGCATCGCCCCGTAAAGCCGCGGCAACCCCGCTCCCTCGCGCGCCCCGAGCAACCGGAAATTTTCCACCCGTCCGCGTTCCACTGGCGCTGCACCGCTCCCCAGCAACCGCTGGTCCAGCGCCCGCCCGACCGAGGCTCCGACCGCCTGCCCGATCACTGCCGAGGACACCCCCAGCACCGCCCCGCCAACCGATGCCCCTACCGCCGAGCCGACCGCCGCCAATACCAAAGTCGCCATTCAATTTCTCCTGTCAGGAAAACGGAAAATACCGGCAATCCGGCGCTCCCATTGGGGCGAAAGCGGCGTTTCCACCACCCCGCGTCCCGAATACGCATGAATAATCCTGTCCGGCGCCGACACCACCGCCAGATGCTTCGCCACCCCGCCCCGTTTCAGCCGGAACACCAGCACATCTCCGGCTACGGCCTCCTCCACCGGCACGAAATACCGCCCCATGGCCCGCAACAACACCTCGTCGCGCGCCGGTTCGGACCAGTCGGGGGTATAGGCCGGCATCACCTCCGGCTCCGCCCCGCAAAGGCTGCGCCAGATACCCCGCACCATACCCAGACAATCGGCCCCCGCCCCGC
>JALSHL010000059.1 GCA_026982255.1 Paracoccaceae bacterium
AATCCTACCCCCGCAACCAAAATCATCAAATAAAACAGTAACTTAATGGCCGCCCGCTCGGAAGGCGTTCCGCGTTTCGCGCCCGTGTCAACACTGTGTCAACAGAGGCTCGGCGCCGCGTGTCAACAAATGGCGCTGAGTCGCGGTTCCTATGTTTCTGGGTTGACCGCTGACTGCGTAATCCCGATACTCGATGTATGAGAGGTGGTCCTACTTTTTCGACCAGTCAGCAACAAAAATAAGATGAATCTGTTTTCGTGATCATGCTGCCAGTTTTCTCGGTGTTGTTTCCATCGCATAGGCCTCATCAGGGGTCAATATTCCATGCCGGGAGTGAGGGCGCTCGGTGTTGTAATAGGTCAGCCATTTGCCGATCTCGGCCTTTGCTTCCTTGCCGGTCTCGAATGCCCGGATGTAAACGCACTCGTATTTCAGCGACCGCCACAGCCGTTCGATCATGCGGTTGTCGATCCAGCGGCCGCGCCCGTCCATCGAGATTTTCACCTTGGCGTCTTCCAGAACCTGCGTGAAGTCGTCCGAGGTAAATTGGGATCCCTGATCCGAATTGAAGATCTCCGGCGGGCCGTATTTGGCCAGGGCGTCTTTCAACGCCTCGACACAGAATTCGGCCTCCATCGTGTTGCTGAGACGCCAGGCCAGAACCTTGCGCGTGGCCCAGTCCATGATGGCCACCAGATACAGAAACCCGCGCCGCATCGGGATGTAGGTGATGTCGGTGCACCACACCTGATTTGGCCGCTCAATCACCATGTCTTTCAGCAAATACGGATAAATCTTGTGCTGCGGATGCTTCTTGCTGGTGTTCGGGGCCTGGTAAATCGGCACCAGCCGCATCAGACGCATCAAACGGCGGACACGATGTCGGCCGCATTTGTGGCCCAGACGCTGCATGAAACGCGCCATCTGGCGCGCCCCGTACCACGGCGTGTTCAGGAACTGCTTGTCGATGATCTCCATGAACTTCAGGTTCTCGGCGCTCTCGCCCCTGGGGCGGTAATACAGGTTCGACCGCGCCAGCGACAGCAGACCACACTGTCGCCGAACGCTCAGATCATGATCCCGGCTCACCATTTTCTGCCTCGCTTCCCGAGCAACTGAACCGAGGCGTTGGCTAAAAAATCCCGTTCCACCACAAGCTGGCCGATCTTGGCGTGCAGCTTCTCGATCTCCGCGTCGTTGTTCTTTGCTCCCGATCCGGTGCCTTTGCCAAAGGCCGTCGCCATGTTCTCGATCGCCGCGCGTTTCCAGCCGCTGATCATGTTGGGGTGCACACCGTGCTTCTTCGCCAGCTCGGCCAGCGTCAGTTCCTCGCGGATCGCCTCCAGCGCTACACGCGCCTTGAACTCGGCTGAATATCGCTTCCTTTTCGTCATTTCAAATCGTCCTTTCTATCGGGCGATCCATCTTAACCACTGGTCCGAATTTCCGCGACCACCTCTATGCTTCCATTCTCGACAGAATTTCCTGTTCTACCCCGCGCCGACCGAGCCGCCTTCGTGGCGGAGGTGATTGCTTGGTTTCGCGGCATGCAGCATCAGACCGTCCTATCTGGCAGTTCGGATGCGGAGCTTGATGGGGCCAATGTTTTCGTCCGCTCCGATAGTGGTGAACAGCTCCGTATGCGTGAGCTGCAAACGAACGAAGGCTGGGATGCGGTTGGCTTTCGGTACGACCTTCCGGATGATTCTGGGCGGGTGTGGCGTACGGAATGTGTTCTGAAACGCGCCGCCGCAGAGGGCGGACAGGATTTGATTCGCCTTCGGACCCAGTGTATCGCAACGACACCGGGAGCACGACTTGCCCCCCCGCGGAAACCCTACCTGATCAAGGCGCTGTTAAAGAGCGGATGGGGCGGGAAGGATAAACAGTTCAGCGTCACTGACCAACCGGTTTGGCTCGAGAGTAGCGATGACGACCTCGCATCCGCCGTTTCAGTGAACCTGGGTGAAGCGACAAAATGGCTTCCGAACGTCTACGTGTCGGCGACCGGGGAATCTTCCTGGCTGCTCACCCGGCGGGAAATTGAAAAATTGGCCTACGATCTCGGCGGGGTTGCGCATGTTGTTGTCGAACCAGATCGTGCATTTTCGTTCGACCTTCGCGATGAGGTGGACGGCCGTAACGCTTATGGAGGAACAGTCGGTTTGTCTGTTCCCGGACAGGGTATCGTCCGAAGATATTATCTTGGTTGGCAAATTCAGGATACCAGAGAGCTGGCTGTCGCGATCAAGAACGGAGCAATGGCCCTGCGGAGCCAAATGCCATCCTTCGGGTGGGACTGGACAGAACTCCAGGAGCAGGCTCTCCGCGCGCAGCGCGAACGGGAAAAGGACAGTCTGACCGAGGAAGAGTGGAATCAATTGCACAAGGAGGAGATTGATAACCTGCAGGAAAGAATCCGCGAACTAGAGCTGCAGCTGAGTGCACGCCCAGCGGCAGGCCTCGGTACGGATGAGGCTGAGTTCTCCACCGACAATCTCGTTCAGAGGATTGGTCCAGAGGTTTATTCTGGTGAGATATCCGACAGACTCCGGTTAGCCGCGAAATCGACCTTGTCCGTCGCAGACCAGATCGGGTTGGATAAAAGGTCTGCGGTCATTCTTCAGCGGGTTATCGAGCGCCTGCCCGTTTCGCCCGCGCTTGCCGAATTGAAGCAGGATCTGGCGCGAGCGACAAAAGATCCCAAACGAGTTGCCAGCGGATTGACGTCGCTCCTCGTCCGATATGGCTATCGGGAGAAGTCTGACAACAAGCACATCCGGCTTGAAGCGGACAAAGGCTACGACGGCTTGGACGCTGTCACGATTCCAAAGACCCCAAGTGAAAACAGGGGGCTCAAGAATCTTCAGAAGCAGATTGAGCGCACACTTGGCATCACCAAGTTGGACGATTGATCAGATCTGAGTTAAGCCGCCGCCGTCGCCACCCCATCCAGCCGCACCGCCACTGTGGTGACGCCATTCCCGGCATCCTCCACAGCGACACCGATCGGAAACCGCCCGGTGCCTGGCACATCCACCTGTTTGGCCGTGTCGTCCCATGAGACGCGCGCGCCGACGGTCAGGACGGCTGCGCTGGCCTTGGGCAGTTGAAACACCCCGGTGGTCGCGATTTCGAGCGGATCTCCCGCAGCTGCACCATACGCGGCGATGCCGAAGATGTTGCCGATGACCAGGGCATCGCCCGAGGCGATGCCGCCCGTGGGGGCCGTTACCGTGATGACCTTTCCGGCCTGGATGTAGTTTTTCATGGGTTACAGTCCTTTCGAGGATTGGATGTGGACGACCGAGATGCGACCCGACGCGCCCGCTATCTGTCGGTTGAGATCTGCGAGCGCGGCGGCCATCTCGCCGTCGGTGGCATAGGTGACGCGCTTGCCGTCATATTCGACGGTGCGCACGCCTCGATAACGTGCGGCCATCAGGGCGTCCCGCCAGGCGGTGAGTTGCGCGAGGTCGGCCATCATGCACCCGGGTTCATGTACCAGCCGCGGTGGTCGATGAAGCCGGCGCCGAAGTCCAGGATCACCCGGATTTCCACGCCGTCAACATCCCAGCCCGAGCGGCTTTCGACCTGCGGGCCTTCGGCCCCCGAAAGATAGGCGAACTCAAGCCCGTCGATTTCCCCGGGGTCGGCCGTGACATACCAGCGCGTGGCGCTCGACAGCCGTGGCTCGACGACCAGAGAAAGCGACCCGGAAAACGGGTTCACATCTGCGGCCGTGGCCGGCGCAATCGAGGCCAGCCATTTCTCGGCCGTGGTCTCCAGCGCAGGCGGGACCAGCAGGTTGCGGGGTGTGGCGCGGATCGTCCGGTCCTCGATCCCCTTCTGGGTGCGCAGCGCCAGCCGGGCGGCCGACAGCGTCGCATCCGAGATCACCGCGCCCGTGGTGGCCTTGTTGCCGTGTTGCGCGTGGAACAGCGCCTTGCCGTCCGACATTGTCGGGCCGTTGCCCGTGCCGGATTCCAGCAGCGTGACGAGGATGCGTGCCTCGGTTTCGGCTGCGGCCTGCCCCATGCGGCGAGCAAGATCGGCGAAGGCGCCGAGGTCGTCGTTCACCAGCACCTGCCGGGTGATGCCGATTTTCCGGGCCCAGGTGTCGACCTTGTAGGCCTCGCGCGCTTCCGCCATGGTCCCGGCCTTGATTTCGCCATGCTCGTTCAGCTTTTCCAGAAGTGGTGCCTCGCCCAGCATGATCTTGTTCACCGCGCGGAAGTCGCGTGCCGTGGTCTGGCGGCCGAGGCGACGAATGCCCGAGGGTGCGGCCTGATAGGCATCGCGCAGCACCCGGCCCACCGTGTCGCCGAGGATGATGGGGAAATCCGAGGTGGTGTGCAGAGCGCGGGTAACGAGGCTTGCGGGCGAAAGCGCGAGGGTGGACTCACCGCGCAGGGTGAGCAGTTCCCTGGCCATGTCCACCGGTGTGGCATAGGCATAGCGGCGTGCGGGTTCGCTGAGCTCATGCCGCGGGTTGATCCGGGCGTAGAGTGCCTCGCCCATCTGACGGGCGCGCAATACCGGGTCATCATGGCTTTCCCCCATTTCCACCCGAACCTGTTCGGTGCGGACAGGGGGCGCAGAGCGGGCCGCCAAGGCCTCGAAGGCGGCGCGGCGGGCGGTGTCGGGATCGGCATTTGCGTCGATCTGGCCGTCGATCCAGGACTGGTCCAGCCCGGCGATACGGGCGATGGAACGGATCTCGGCATTCGCCTCGGCCCGGGTTTCGGTCTGCGGCGAGGTCTCGGCCGCCTCTTGCGTTGCTGTGTCAGTCATCTCTGTCTCCATGCGAATTTGGGCGCCGGGATCGGCCGGGGTCGGCACCAGGGAAATCTCGTGGGGTGTCCAGCGCACGGCTGTCAGCACGCGCGCACCGCTCTCGGTGGACTCGGCCCATTCCTCGACCGAATAGCCCACCGAGACATGGCGCAGGATGCCAGCCTGCACGTCCTGCCAGATCGGCTCGACCTCGGGTCTGGCCG
>JALSHL010000060.1 GCA_026982255.1 Paracoccaceae bacterium
CCAGACGCACGAGGCCTGTTTTCCCTTATAAGCCTCGTTCGGGCCAATGTTCTGTGGGTGGAATATCTTTAATATCCCTCTCGGGGGATAGTGGCGGAGAGACAGGGATTCGAACCCTGGGTGCCCGTAAAGGCACAACGGTTTTCGAGACCGCCCCGTTCGACCACTCCGGCACCTCTCCGCAATATGTTGATGGTCGTTTCAACGCGGCGGAAACTATGCGCGCTCGGGCGCCGGTGCAAGGGGTAAAATGCAGTATATCGCGGTTTCGGCGAAATCCTGTTTGCCCATTGACAAAACCCCGCATCTGCCTGATAAGGCGCGCTTGTCACTGGAAGGGATTCCCGTGGCTTTTTGTCATACGCCCACAGGGGCGCGCCGTCCGAGGTGCAGATGATCTGCGAAACACCGCGCAAGCGGGACCACACGACGCGGTAGAATAAAGGAAGCACCGTATGTTCGCGGTTATGAAAACTGGTGGCAAGCAGTATAAAGTTGCTACAGGCGATATTTTCACCGTTGAAAAACTGGCCGCCGACGCTGGCGAGACAATCCAGTTCAACGAAGTCCTGATGCTGGGCGGCGACAACGTAACCGTTGGCGCGCCGCTGGTTGAAGGTGCAGGCGTTCAGGCCGAAGTGCTGGAGCAGAAAAAGGGCCCGAAGACCATTCACTATGTGAAGCGTCGCCGGAAACACTCCAGCCAGCGCAAAAAGGGCCATCGCCAGCAGCTGACCGTGATCCGTATCACGGACATTCTGGCCAAGGGCGCCGACAAGTCCGGTGTCAAAGCCGCCGTCGGTGCAGGTTCTGTTGCTTCGGCTGTGGCCGCCGTTGCCGCGAAACCGGCTGCCAAAGCGAAAGCGAAGCCGGCTCCGAAAGCCAAGGCCGCTCCGAAGGCCGCCGCTGGCGCGGACGATCTGAAGGTTCTGTCCGGCGTAGGTCCGGCGCTGGAGAAAAAGCTGCACGCCGAGGGTATCACCACCTTTGCGCAGATTGCTGCATGGACCGAAGCGGACATCGAATCCTTTGGCGAGAAGCTCTCGTTCAAAGGTCGCATCGAACGCGAAGGCTGGGTTGAACAGGCGAAGAAACTCGCCGCCGAGAAATAAGGAGAATACGACATGGCACATAAAAAAGCAGGCGGTTCTACCCGCAACGGTCGCGACTCCGCCGGTCGGCGTCTCGGCATCAAGAAGTTCGGTGGCGAAGCCGTCATCCCGGGCAACATCATCTGTCGTCAGCGCGGCACCAAATGGTGGCCGGGCACAGGCGTCGGCATGGGCAAGGATCACACGATCTTTGCCGTGACCGAGGGCAATGTGACCTTCAAAAAAGGCTTCAAGGGCCGCACCTTCATCTCCGTTCTGCCGGCAGCCGAGGCGGCTGAATAACCGAACCTGCGGATATGCAAATTTCAAGGGGATCGGTGGAAACACCGGTCCCTTTTTCTATGTGGAGAACCCGTTATGGATGGCAAGCTGACACCCGGTATCCTGAAAACCGACCGCCTGACCCTGCGCCCGTTGCTGGACAGCGATGCGGGGGCGATCAAGCTCTATGTCGGGGACGAGCGCGTGGCGCTGAACCTTGCCGTTGTGCCGCACCCCTATCCCGATGGCGCGGCCGAGGCCTTTATCGCACGTTCCCGCAGCGACGATACGGACGAAATTATCTGGGCCATCGACAAGGATAACGAGTTGATCGGCGTCATTTCCATTACCCCCACCGACAACGGGCGCGGCAACATCGGCTACTGGCTGGCGCCGCAGTTCTGGGGCGCCGGTTTCACCCCCGAGGCGCTGGAGGCGGTGCTGGATTTTGCCCGCGCCCACGGTTTCACAGGGCTGGACGCGGCAGTCCATCAGGGCAACTACGGCTCGGCCCGTGTGTTGATCAAGCAGGGGTTCGAGTATTGCGGCGACAGCGAAACCCATTCCATCCCGCGCGGCGGTATGGTGCAGTCGTGGAACTACAGGTTGGAGTTGAGCGATGGATAACCGGCACTTGCGGAATTTTCGGGAGGAGGATTTCGAGGCCTTCCATGCGCTGGTCTCGGATTTCGATGTGGTGAAAATGCTGGCCAGTTGGCCGTGGCCACCCGATCCGGCATTCACGCGCGCCCGCATGACCACGCCTGAAGTCAAGGCGGGGCAGGTTTGTGTGATCGAGGTAGGCGGCAAATTTGCAGGTTCTATCGGGGGCGTTGATGGCGGGCTTGGCTGTATGCTGGCGCCATCCTTCTGGGGGCAGGGAATTGCCACATGGGCGACACAGAAGATGCTCGATGACGGGTTTCGAAAGCATGGATGGAAAATTGCAAAGGCCGGATGTTGGGAAGACAACCATGCCTCTGCCGCCGTGTTGCGCAAGTGCGGGTTTCGCGAGGTTGGCGAGGAGGTAGCCTATTGCAAGGCGCGCGGTTGCGACCTGCGCGGGCTGAACTTCGAACTCGCCCGCGCGGAATGGGAAAAACAGCAGGTTGCGCGACCTTGAGAAACCCGCGCAACTCGCGTATCGCTTGAACAACTCCAAATTCGGGAAAACAAAATGAAATTCCTCGACTTCACCAAGGTTATCATCCGGTCCGGCAAAGGCGGGAACGGTGCGGCCTCTTTCCGGCGCGAGGCGCATGTGGAATTCGGCGGGCCTGACGGCGGTGACGGCGGCAAGGGTGGCGATGTCTGGGTGGAGGCCGTGACCGGTCTGAACACCCTGATCGACTTTCGCTACCAGCAGCACTGGTTTGCCCAGAACGGGCAGGGGGGCATGGGCCGCCAGATGACCGGCCGCGATGGACAGGATATCACGTTGAAGGTGCCGGTTGGCACGCAGATCCTCGACGAGGATCAGGAAGCGGTTCTTGCAGACCTCACACAGGTCGGCCAGCGTGTGCGCCTTGCGGCGGGCGGTAATGGCGGCTGGGGAAACCTGCGGTTCAAGACCTCCACCAACCGCGCCCCGCGCAATGCCAACCCGGGGCAGGAAGGGGTTGAACGTACCGTCTGGTTGCAGTTGAAATTGATTGCCGATGTCGGTTTGCTGGGCCTGCCGAATGCGGGCAAGTCGACGTTTCTGGCGGCGACATCGAACGCGCGGCCCAAGATTGCGGACTACCCGTTCACCACGCTGCACCCCAATCTTGGTGTGGTCGGGATTGACGGCACGGAACTGGTTGTCGCCGACATCCCCGGCCTGATCGCCGGTGCGCACGAGGGGGTCGGGCTGGGCGACCGTTTCCTTGGCCATGTGGAGCGGTGCTCGGTGCTGCTGCATCTGGTGGATGCGACATCGGAAACGATGATCGAGGATTACAGGACCATCATAAACGAACTGGAAATGTATGGCGGCGCACTGGCCGACAAGCCGCGCGTCACCGCGCTCAACAAGATCGACGCCCTGTCCGGCAAGGAGCGCGCCACTGCGCAGGCGGCGCTGGAGGCCGAGACGGGCGGCAAGGCCTACCTGCAGTCCGGCGTCAGCGGCGAAGGATTGCAGGACACCCTGCGTGCCCTGCGCGCCGTGGTCAACACTGGCAAGGCGGAGGCCGCCGATACTGAGGAGGCCGCACCGTGGAGACCTTGACCAAAACCCTTCTCAGCAAGGCGCGGCGGGTCGTGATCAAGATCGGATCGGCCCTGCTGGTGGAAAAAGGCTGCTTGCGGCGCGAGTGGCTTTCGGGACTGGCGGCGGATGTCGCCATGTTGCGCGCAAACGGCGCGCAGGTGGTGATTGTTTCCTCCGGCTCTATCGCGCTGGGGCGCGCGGTGCTGGGGCTGGACGCGGGCACACTGCCGCTGGAACAGGCACAGGCCGCCGCCGCTGTCGGCCAGATCCGGCTGGCGCGGGCCTATCAGGAGGTATTGGCGCCGCATGACATCGAAACGGCCCAGATATTGCTGACGCTGGAGGATAGTGAAAACCGGCGACGTTACCTCAATTCGCGCGCCACCTTCAACACCCTGCTGGACCTTGGCGTCGTGCCGATCGTCAACGAGAACGATACGGTTGCCACCGACGAAATCCGCTATGGCGATAACGACCGGCTGGCGGCGCAGGTGGCCAGCATGGCCGGTGCCGATGTGCTGGTGCTGCTGTCGGATGTCGATGGCCTCTATACCGCCAACCCGCGCGAGGACGCGACGGCAAAACGGCTCGATCTGGTCTCGGAGATTACGCCGGAGATCGAGGCTATGGCCGGTGACGCGGGCAGCGACGCGGCGAGTGGCGGCATGAAGACCAAGATACTGGCGGCCAAGGCGGCCCTGCATGCCGGTTGCGCCATGGCCATTGCCAAGGGCGAGGTGGACCGCCCGCTTCAGGCCATGCTGGCGGGCGCGCCGGTGACATGGTTCCGGTCCGATGCCACTCCGGGGCAGGCGCGCAAACGCTGGATTTCGGGGATGAAACCCAAAGGCCGGATTATCGTGGATGCGGGCGCGGCGGCAGCGCTGGGGCGCGGGAAGTCTCTGCTGCCCGCCGGCGTCACCGGTATCGAGGGCGATTTCCATCGTGGCGAGACGATCGAAATTGTCGGTCCGACCGGCCCGCTGGCGAAGGCGCTGGCGGGGTATGATGCGAGCGAGGCACGCCTGATCATGGGCTGCCAGTCAAACGAAATAGAGGCCCGTCTGGGCCACAGCGGGCGGGCCGTGATCGTCCACCGCGACGATATGGCGATGTGAGGGAATTATGGACGTCAAACAGGTAATGCAAGACATCGGCGAGAAGGCCAAGGCGGCAAGCGCCGAACTGGCCTTTGCCAGATCCGAAGACAAAACCGCCGCATTGATGGCGGCGGCGGATGCTGTCTGGAACAAGCGGGCCGAAATCATGGCCGCGAACCAAAAAGACATGGCCTATGGCCGCGAAAAAGGGTTGTCGGATGCCATGCTCGACCGGCTGATGCTGGACGAGGCACGGATCGAGGGCATTGTGAATGGCCTGCGCACCGTGGCCGGCCAACCCGATCCGGTGGGCAAGGTGATTGCGGGAT
>JALSHL010000061.1 GCA_026982255.1 Paracoccaceae bacterium
CATATCCCCGTTCACTAGCAGATGTGCGACCGACCAGACGATGATACCGGTCAGCATCGGGTGGCGGATTTTCTCGCGTGCGATCCCCTTGCCTTTACCGGCGCCCAGCAGGAACACGGCGACCAGCATCAAGGCGTTGTTCAAGTGGACGCCCCATGCCGGTGGCAGATAGACGATTTCTTCGGGCGCTGCCCTGAAGCCCTTGACCATCAGGATGGTTGCGACCAGCAGCACGATCCCCATCACGGCCTTGGAGGGCATTACGCCCAGCGTTCTATCCATGCCGGCGCGCAGGTCCGGCGCCATGCGTTTGAAAAAATGGCCCAGAACCCAGATGGCCAGACCGATATAGAGCGTTGTCATGTGTTTTCCCCTTTTATGACTGCCGGTCTGCGATCATTTTCGCCTTTGCCAGCAGCTTGCGGGCCGTTTCTACATGCAAATTCTCGACAATGCGACCGTTTACGACAGCGACGCCCTCGCCCTTGGCTTTCGCGGCCTCGTAGGCGTCGATATAGGCCTGCGCCTGTTCCAGATCCTCATCAGAGGGCGCGAATACCTCGTTGGTCACCGCCAGTTGCGCCGGATGGATCAGGGTTTTGCCGTCGAAACCCAGGTCGCGCCCCTGTTCGCAGGCGGCGCGCAGCCCCTCGTCATCCTTGAAGGCATTATAGACACCGTCCACGCAAACCAGCCCGTAGGCCCGCGCGGCCAGCAGGCACATGGACAGCGATGCCAGAACGGGTGTGCGTTCGGGTGTGTGCGCGGCCTCCAGTTCCTTGACCAGATCGTTTGTGCCCATCACCAGCCCTTGCAGGCGTTTGGTGGAACAGGCGATTGCTTGCACGTTCAGGATGCCGAGCGGGGTTTCCATCATGGCCCAGATGTGTGTGGTTTCCGGTGCGCCGAATTCTTCCATCAGCATTTCGATCTTGTGCAGGTCCTGCGGGGTGCTGACCTTGGGCACAAGGATTGCGTCGGGTCCGGCGGCGCAGGCGGCGCGCAGGTCCGCGCGGCCCCATTCCGAATCCAGTCCGTTGATCCGCACGATGACCGTGCGGTCGCCATACCCGCCCGCCTTGACCGCCGCGGATACCAGATCGCGGGCCAGCGGCTTTTCGTCCGGCGAGACCGCATCCTCCAGATCGAGAATCAGTGCATCCGCATCCAGCGTTTTTGCCTTTTCCAGCGCGCGTTCTTTCGATCCGGGCATATAAAGGACAGAGCGGAAGAGGAAATTCTGCGAGGTCATGGCTGGCTCCCTGTAGATATTGCGCTGCAACAAATAGCCTTGTTTTCCGGCGGTGTGCAAGATGTTTTGTGATAAAATTACGCAGTGGCGCTTACGGGGGTAATTATGTTGCGCGCTCGCGTGCGTTCCGCGGGGGCAATCCGGCTGGCTCTACCCCTTCGCACTTGCGGAATCGTGCGTATGGGCGTAATCCGTTTCTCGATTTCGACCCTCAAAAGGAGACTTGCATCATGGCAAGAGCGAAGATCGCACTCATCGGCGCCGGACAAATCGGCGGCACACTCGCCCACCTCGCAGCGCTAAAGGAACTCGGAGACGTCGTTCTGTTCGACATCGCCGAAGGCATCCCGCAGGGCAAGGCGCTCGACATTGCCGAGGCTGCTCCGGTTGACGGTTTCGATTCCGACCTGTCCGGTGCCAACGACTATTCCGCCATTGCCGGCGCGGATGTCTGCATCGTTACCGCCGGTGTCGCCCGCAAGCCGGGCATGAGCCGCGACGACCTGCTGGGCATCAACCTGAAAGTCATGAAATCCGTTGGCGAGGGCATCAAGGAAAATGCCCCCGATGCCTTCGTGATCTGCATCACCAACCCGCTGGACGCCATGGTCTGGGCGCTGCGCGAGTTTTCCGGCCTGCCGCACAACAAGATCGTCGGCATGGCAGGGGTTCTGGACTCCGCCCGTTTCCGTCATTTCCTCGCCGATGAATTCGACGTGTCGGTCAAGGACGTAACCGCCTTCGTTCTGGGCGGTCACGGCGATACCATGGTTCCGTTGACCCGCTATTCCACCGTTGCCGGTATTCCTCTGCCGGATCTGGTGGATATGGGCTGGACCACGCAGGACAAGCTGGACGCCATCGTGCAGCGCACCCGTGACGGTGGTGCCGAGATCGTCGGCCTTCTGAAAACCGGTTCCGCGTTCTATGCGCCCGCAACCTCGGCAATCCAGATGGCCGAAGCCTATCTGAAAGACCAGAAGCGTGTGCTGCCCTGTGCCACCTATGTTGATGGTGCCTATGGCCTGAAAGGCCTGTTCGTCGGTGCGCCGACCGTGATCGGCGGCAATGGCGTCGAGCGCGTGGTGGAAATCAAGCTCAACAAGGAAGAGCAGGCAATGTTCAACAAATCCGTTGACGCGGTGAACGGTCTGGTAACGGCCTGCAAAGAGATCGATCCTTCGCTCGCCTAGCAGCGAGTCGCTGCTTCGGTCGTTCGATCTGACAAATGTGATCACAGTTTTCCAAACTGTGATCACATACTTTGAAAATCCCTTCATATTCCGGTGATCCTGTCCGATATCCCTTTTAACAAGGGATATGCGTGCCTATGGTCCTTTTGACCGAAGGCAACGATTTCTTCAGACCTTCGGGCATTACTGCCACGAACCACGACAGATAGGGATCGGCTGAATGAACATTCATGAATATCAAGCAAAACAACTGCTGAAGGAATTCGGCGCCCCCGTTTCGGATGGCCGCGTCGTTCTGAAAGCCGAAGATGCGAAAACCGCTGCGGGTGAACTCGACGGGCCGCTCTGGGTGGTCAAGGCGCAGATCCACGCCGGTGGCCGTGGCAAGGGCCATTTCGTCGAACCGGAAGCGGGCGAAAAGGGCGGTGTCCGCCTGACCAAATCGGTTTCCGAGGCGGCCGAGGAAGCGCAGAAAATGCTGGGCCGCACGCTGGTGACGCACCAGACCGGACCGGCCGGCAAGCAGGTCAACCGTGTGTATATCGAGGATGGATCGGGCATCGAGACCGAGCTTTACCTCGCCCTTCTGGTCGATCGCGCCAGCTCGCGCATTTCGTTCGTGGCCTCCACCGAAGGCGGTATGGATATCGAGGAAGTGGCCGCGAACACCCCTGAAAAAATCGTTAGCTTCTCGGTCGATCCGGCCTCGGGCCTTTCAGCGTTCCATGGCCGCCGTGTGGCCTTTGCGCTGGGCCTTGAAGGCAAGCAGGTCAAACAGTGCGTGCAACTGATCGCCAACCTCTATCGTCTGTTCACCGAGAAAGACATGGAGATGCTGGAAATCAACCCGCTGATCGTTACCGACAGTGGCGACCTGAAATGCCTCGACGCGAAAATGGGTTTCGACGACAACGCGCTGTATCGCCACGCCGATATTCTGGCGCTGCGCGACGAGACCGAGGAAGACCCCAAGGAACTCGAAGCCTCCAAATACGACCTCAACTACATCACGCTGGACGGCGAGATTGGTTGCATGGTCAACGGTGCCGGTCTGGCGATGGCGACGATGGACATCATCAAGCTTTACGGTTCCGAGCCGGCCAACTTCCTCGATGTCGGCGGTGGCGCAACCAAGGAGAAGGTGACCGAAGCCTTCAAGATCATCACCTCCGATCCCAACGTCAAAGGCATCCTTGTGAACATCTTCGGCGGCATCATGCGCTGCGATGTGATTGCCGAGGGCGTGGTGGCTGCTGTGAAAGAAGTGGGCCTGAAAGTGCCGCTTGTTGTGCGGCTCGAAGGGACCAATGTCGAAAAGGGCAAGGAGATCATCAACACCTCGGGTCTTGATGTGATCGCGGCGGACAACCTCGCCGATGCTGCCGAAAAAATTGTCAAAGCTGTGAAGGGAGCCTGAACCATGGCCGTTCTCGTCAATGAAAACACCAAGGTCATCTGTCAGGGGCTTACCGGCTCTCAGGGGACTTTCCACTCCGAACAGGCGATTGCCTATGGCACGAAAATGGTCGGCGGTGTGACGCCGGGCAAGGGCGGGCAGGAACATATCGGCCTGCCGATATTCAACACCGTCCACGAGGCGAAACATGTGACCGAAGCGAACGCGACCGTGATCTATGTGCCGCCGCCGTTTGCTGCCGATGCGATTCTGGAGGCGATCGACGCCGAACTGGAACTGATCGTTGCAATTACCGAGGGCATTCCGGTGCTGGACATGATGCGGGTGAAACGGGCGCTCGAAGGGTCCAGATCCACGCTGATCGGGCCGAACTGCCCGGGGGTTATCACGCCGGACGCCTGCAAGATCGGCATTATGCCGGGCCATATCCACAAGCGCGGTTCCGTAGGTGTGGTTTCGCGCTCCGGCACGCTGACCTATGAAGCGGTGAAGCAGACCACGGATGCGGGTCTTGGCCAGTCCACCTGCATCGGCATTGGCGGCGATCCGATCAAGGGTATGGAGCATATCGATGCGCTGGAGTTGTTCCTCGGCGACCCGGAAACCGAATCCATCATCATGATCGGTGAAATCGGCGGTTCGGCCGAGGAGGACGCTGCGCAGTTCATCAAGGACGAAGCCAAACGCGGGCGCTCCAAGCCGATTGCCGGATTTATTGCCGGCCGCACGGCGCCTCCGGGTCGCCGCATGGGCCACGCGGGGGCGATTGTCGCCGGTGGCAAAGGCGGTGCCGAGGATAAAATCGAGGCGATGAAATCCGCCGGTATCGTCGTAGCCGACAGCCCCGCCAGCCTTGGCGAAGCTGTCCTGAAAGCAATCGGATAGACAGTGGAACCAGCGCAAGCCTCCAAAACCTGTTATCTGGAAACGCTCCGGTTTCCCGGGCTGCGCTTGGCAGCCCGGGGCCGGTTGTTTTTCCGGTCCGGTTTTGTTTATGGCATGCCGTGCCCTTCAAGGGCCGGTTCAAATATATACGGTCCCAACCCGCATGAGGTATTCCAATGACCGAACAATCCTCCAACGACCAGTTCCATTCCGAGTCCTTTCT
>JALSHL010000062.1 GCA_026982255.1 Paracoccaceae bacterium
TCGGCGTTTTGCGGCGGGAGGTTTTCGATTCTTTCTGTCAGAACCGTGGTTTTGACTCCCATTTCGCGGGCAACGGTGCGCATGAACACTGACTTGCGCTGATCACTTTCGACAAGGGTCACGCGCGTTTCGGGGGATTTTTCGGCGGCTATGGCGGAAATTACCAGACCCGGAAAGCCGGCACCGGAGCCGATGTCGAGCCAATGTTGTGGATTGTTCGGGGCCATATACCATATCTGGGCCGAGTCGGCAAAATGGCGGCGCCACATATCGTCCAGTGTGGTTCTGGACACCAGATTGATTTTCGGGTTCCATTTTTCAAGCAAGGCTGCGTAGACTTCCAGCCTCTCCATTGTTTCACGTGAAACATCAAAGTGACGCTGGAAGTCTGCGGCGTTTGCAATGCTGTAGGTCATGCGCTGCGCTTCGCATTCGGCTTGCGGATTTTCGACAGGATCAGGGTGATTGCGGCGGGGGTCATGCCCTCTACCCGTCCGGCCTGCGCCAGCGTGGCGGGCCGGATTTTTTGCAGCTTGTCCCGCAATTCATGCGAAAGGCCGGAAATCTCGTCGTAGGAAAACCCGTCGGGGATGGTCAGGGCCTCGTCACGCCGCATGGCTGCGACGTCGGCCTTCTGGCGTTCGACAAAATGGGCATAGCGCGCGTCATTCTGGACCTGTGTCCGGATATCGTCGGGGATTTCGGCGAGCTTCGGCCAGATTTTTCCCAGTGATTTCAACGTTACGTCCGGGTAAGACAGCAGGTCCAGCGCATTACGGGCAACGCCGTCCTGATTCATTTTCAGGCCGAACTTTTCCGCCTCGTTCGGGCGCATCCGATGTTCGCGGCAAAGATTTTCGGCCGCGTGCAAGGCTTCCATTTTCTGTTCGAACGCTTGCTGACGCTCTTCGGAAACGCAACCGAGAGCGATCCCGATCGGGGTCAGGCGCTGATCGGCATTGTCGGCACGCAGGGACAAACGGTATTCGGCGCGCGAGGTGAACATACGATAAGGCTCGGAAACGCCGCGGGTCACGAGGTCGTCGATCAGAACACCGATGTAGCCATCAGCGCGGTCAAAGGTGACGCTGTCGCGCCCCTGAACCGAAAGCGCGGCGTTCAGGCCCGCTGTCAGGCCCTGCGCGGCGGCTTCCTCGTATCCCGTGGTGCCGTTAATCTGTCCGGCAAGGAACAGGCCGGACAGCGCCTTGACCTCCAGCGTCGGGCGCAAGGCGCGCGGATCAACGTAGTCGTATTCGATAGCATAGCCCGGTTGCAGAATAACCGCGTTTTCCAGACCCTTGATTGAACGCACATAGTCCAGCTGCACATCCGGCGGCAGCGACGTGGAAATACCGTTGGGGTAAACCGTGTGATCATCCAGACCCTCGGGTTCAAGGAAAATCTGGTGCGATTCCTTGTCAGCAAAACGAACGATTTTGTCCTCGATGGACGGGCAGTAACGCGGGCCGACACCCTCGATCATGCCGCCATACATCGCTGATTTATCTAGGTTTTTCCTGATAATATCGTGGGTTCGGTTGTTGGTGTGGGTAATGCCGCAGGAAATCTGGCGCGCTTCGGGTTCCTTCGAGAGGAAGGAAAACAGCACGGGATCCTCGTCACCGGGCTGCATTTCCAGAACGTCCCAGTTGATGGTCCGGCCATCCAGACGCGGCGGGGTGCCGGTTTTCAATCGGCCGAGCGGCAGGCCGAGAGACTCGATCCGCTCGGCAAGAGGAACCGAAGCAGCATCGCCCATGCGCCCGCCGGACGAGCGCTGGTCGCCGATGTGGATAATACCGCGCAGAAAAGTGCCCGTGGTCAGGATAACCGCGCGGGCCTGAACCCGAGCGCCGTCGGAGAGCGTTACACCCGCAATAATGCCGTCGGTGACAATCAGGTCGGAGACCTCGGCCTCCAACACGTCGAGATTGGCGCGGGACCGGATTTCTGCCTGCATCGCGGCCTTGTAGAGCGCGCGGTCGGCCTGTGTACGCGGACCCTGAACAGCGGGGCCTTTACGACGGTTCAGCAAACGGAACTGGATACCGGCGCGGTCGGCAACGCGACCCATGACACCGTCAAGCGCGTCGATCTCGCGGACCAGATGGCCCTTGCCGAGGCCGCCGATGGCCGGATTGCAGGACATTTCACCTATGCTGTCAAAGCGATGTGTGATCAGGGCAGTGTTGGCGCCCATACGCGCGGATGCGTGCGCCGCCTCGCTGCCTGCGTGGCCGCCACCGATCACTATGACATCATATGTGTGTTTCACGTGAAACAATCCTATTTTCCGAGGCAAAAGCTGGAGAAAATCTCGTCCAGCACGTTCTCTACATCCACCCGGCCGATGATCGCATCCAGAGCGCGCAGGGCCTGTCGCATTTCTTCGGCCGCAAGTTCCGACCATTCGGAGCCGTTTCTTACATGAACTTCGGCCTGATTCAAAGCGGCAACTCCGTTTTCGAGTGCAACACGGTGCCGTTCACGGATTGCGCTGGTGGCTCCGGCGGCGCGTTTTTCCAGCTCGGAGGCGAGTTTTTCCAGCAGGGCTTCGATGCCTTCGCCGGTTTTACCGGACACCGCGAGGCCGGACGCAGGTGCAAGATCGGCCTTTCCATGCACCAGTAAATCGCCGTCGCGCATATCGACACCCAGTTCCGTGGCATCGTCGCCTTCGGCCAGAAGGAACAGCCGGATATCGGCCGCGTTGGCCCGCTCGATAGCGCGTGAAATCCCGAGAGCCTCGACCGCGTCGCCGGAATCTCGCAAACCGGCCGTATCGAGCAGGGTCACCGGCAAGCCCTTCAGGTCCATCCGCACCTCGATCACATCGCGGGTTGTGCCGGCTATTTCCGAAGTAATCGCGGCATCACGGCCCGCCAAGCGGTTCAAAAGAGTGGATTTTCCCGCATTCGGCTTGCCGACGATTGCTACCTCGAACCCGTCTCGGATACATTCCGATGCCTTGCTGCCGGAGATTTCGGCCAGCATGCCTTCGCGTGCATCTGTGATCAGGTCCAGAACCTCGGGTGTCACATCGACCGGCACTTCTTCGTCGGCAAAATCAATCGTGACTTCGAGCAAGGCAATGGCGCGGATCAGGTCTGCGCGCCAGTTTTCGGCCTTCTCGCTCAGGGCGCCACGCATGACCTTCAGGGCCTGGCGCCGCTGCGCCTCGGTCTCGGCCTCGATCAGATCGGCGAGGCCCTCGACCTGTGCCAGATCGAGACAGCCGTTTTCCAGAGCGCGACGGGTGAACTCCCCGGGTTCGGCCAGGCGCAAATCAGGCTGCTGTGACAGCTCCCGCAATACGGCAGCAACGACTGCCGTCGAGCCATGCAGGTGCAACTCGACCACCTGTTCGCCGGTAAAGCTGGCGCCGAATTCGAACGAAATCACCATCGCCTCGTCCAGCACGGTGCCGCCGGAATCCCGCACGAGACGCAAGCCGGTCTGGCGTGGCGGCGGCAAGGTGCCCACCAGCGCCTCAGCCGCGATAAACGCATGACGGCCCGAGATGCGAACGATCGCAACGCCCGCCCGCCCGCGGGGAGTAGCCAGCGCGAAAATCGTGTCCATCTTAGTTAACCCGTTGTTATTAAGGTGTTTTACAAACTAGGTATTCATGGAATCAAAGAACTCGGCATTCGACTTGGTCTGCTTCAACTTGCCCAGCAGGAACTCGATCGCATCTGTCGTGCCCATCGGGTTGAGGATACGGCGCAGCACGAAGGTCTTGGTAAGATCGGCCTTGTCGACCAGCAGGTCCTCTTTGCGGGTGCCGGATTTGAGGATGTCGATGGCCGGGAAAACGCGCTTGTCGGCGATCTTGCGATCCAGAACGATCTCGGAGTTGCCGGTGCCTTTGAATTCCTCGAAAATCACCTCGTCCATGCGGCTGCCGGTGTCGATCAGCGCAGTGGCAATGATGGTCAGCGAGCCGCCTTCCTCGATATTGCGGGCGGCACCGAAGAACCGTTTCGGACGTTGCAGGGCGTTGGCGTCAACACCGCCGGTCAGCACCTTGCCGGACGACGGCACAACCGTGTTGAAAGCGCGGCCCAGACGGGTGATGGAGTCCAGAAGGATTACCACATCGCGTTTGTGTTCCACCAGACGCTTGGCCTTCTCGATCACCATTTCGGCCACGGCCACGTGACGGGTTGCCGGTTCGTCGAAGGTCGAGGAAACGACCTCTCCCTTCACGCTGCGCTGCATGTCGGTGACTTCCTCGGGGCGTTCGTCTACCAGCAGAACGATCAGGAAACACTCGGGGTGGTTTTTCTCGATCGAGTGGGCAATATTCTGCAAAATCACGGTCTTACCGGTCCGCGGCGGAGCCACGATCAGCGAGCGCTGGCCCTTGCCTATCGGTGCCACCAGATCGATAACGCGGGCGGTTTTGTCCTTGATCGTCGGATCCTCGATCTCCATTTTCAGGCGCTCGTCGGGATAGAGCGGCGTCAGGTTGTCGAAGTTGATCTTGTGTTTGGCCTTCTCGGGATCCTCGAAATTGATATGATCGACGCTAACCAGCCCGAAGTATCTTTCGCCCTCTTCCGGCGCGCGGATCACCCCGTCAACCGTATCGCCGGTGCGCAGGGAGTATTTGCGGATCTGCTCGGGGCTGACATAGATGTCATCCGGTCCGGCAAGATAGTTCGCGGCAGGCGAGCGCAGGAAACCGAAGCCGTCCTTCATGACCTCCATCACCCCGTCGCCGGAAATTTCCACACCTTCGTCGGCCATTTCCTTGAGAATCGCGAACATCATGTCGCCCTTGCGCATGGTGGAGGCGTTCTCGATCTCCAGCTCTTCGGCCATTTCCAGCAGGTCGGCGGGGGTTTTGGCCTTCAGTTCGGCCAGAGACAGTTTGTTCATTTCCATAGGATTGCCATATA
>JALSHL010000063.1 GCA_026982255.1 Paracoccaceae bacterium
TGGAAACGAGGGTGTCGCCGCTGCGAGCGACCATGACCTGATAGGTTTCATAGGTGATGACGCCGCGCGAATCCGGTGCGGGGCGGTCGATCGCCGGCGTGGCCGCCTGTGGTGCGGTCAGGTTCAGGCCGGGAATTTCAAAGCCGGTTTCGCAGGCGGACAGGGTGCCCACTGCGACAAGTGCGGTTGTCAACCGTATGATTCTACGAGAAAATGCCATCTTCAATCCTGTTCCTGTGCGCCGCTCCGGCGCGCCTCAATTACCCGGGTCCTTTGCCACGCCTGCCAGCAGCGGGACGAAGCGGACCTCTCCGAGTTCCGTATATTCGAAACCGTCCTCGGATTTTACCACTTTAATGAGATTTTGAACAGTGTCGGACTGGCCGACCGGCAAGATCATGACACCGCCCGGTTTCAGTTGTGCGAGCAGGGTTGCGGGCGGGTCTTCGGCGGCGGCGGTCAGCAGGATACGGTCGAAGGGCGCCTGCGCCGGAAGACCGAGCGAGCCGTCGCCCGGAATGACCGTGATATTGGCCAGATCGAGACGGCGGAACAGGTCCTGTGCGGCTTTGGCAAGGCCGGTGTGGCGCTCGACGGTATAGACACGCCGCGCAAGGCGCGACAGGATTGCGGCCTGATAGCCGGAGCCGGTGCCGATCTCCAGAACCTTGTGGCGCGACTGCACGTCGAGTTCCTGCGTCATCAATGCGACCACCGAGGGCTGGCTGATGGTTTGGCCGCAGGAGATCGGCAGGGGGCGGTCCTCGTAGGCGCGGTCGCGAAAAATGCCCTCCAGAAACGCGTCGCGGGGGGTGGCTTCCATGGCCGACAGCACACGCGCATCGGTGATGCCGCGGGCGCGCAGGCCGAGGATGAACTGCACCCGTTGTTCGTCGAGAGTCATCTAGAACAGCCCGTCCATGTCGTTCAGGATTTTCTCGGCCGTCAGGTCGGCCTGTAGCGGGGTGACGGTGATCCAGCCCTCGGAAGCCTCGCGTGCGTCGCTGCCGGCGGCGGCGCTGGCGTTATGGGCGGCATGGGCCAGCCAGAGGTAGTTGCGCCCGTTCGGCGAGCGTTGCTGTTCCACCTTGAAGGTGGCGTTGGCACGGTGGCCCTGACGGGTGGCCATGGTGCCGCGGACATTTGCCGGATCGGTGTTCGGAAAGTTGATATTGTAGAATACGCCGTAGGTATGGTCCTGCCATGTGGCGGCTTCCAGCAGGCGGCGGCAGGTGGCGGTGCCGTGGACTTGTGCCACTTCGAACGAGTCGGGCAGTTCGGTGCCGCGGATGCCGTAGTATTGCGACATGGCGATGGATTTGATGCCGTGCATGGCGGCCTCCATTGCGCCGCCGATGGTGCCGGAATAGAGCGTATCCTCGGCCACGTTATGCCCTTTGTTGACGCCGGACAGCACCAGATCGGGCGGGCTGTCGGCCATGATTTCGTGCAGCGCGGCAAGAACGCAATCGGCGGGGGAGCCTTCGACCGCGAAGCGACGCTCCCCGAGCTGTTCGAGGCGCATGGGGCGGATGTAGGAAATGCAGTGCGAGACGCCGGATTGCTCGAACGCGGGGGCCACGGTCCAGATCTCGCCGTCGGGACCGGCGAGGTCGCGGGCGATGGATTCGGCCACTTTCAGGCCGGGGGCGGTGATGCCGTCGTCGTTGGTGATCAGGATGCGCATGGCGGGCCTCTCGTTGGGGTCACGCCTGTTCTAGGCGGCGGAAAACGGGGCGTCCAGTGCTTGTCACCCCGCGCGGAAAATTTCCTGCGGGGTGAGTCGGATTTACAACTAGGCGAGGGTGCCGCCGGCGTTGATCACGGTCTTGCCGCCCATGTAGGGGTGCAGGACTTCGGGGATGTTGATCGAGCCGTCCTGTTCCTGATAATTTTCCACTACCGCGATCAGGGTGCGGCCGATGGCGAGGCCGGAACCGTTGAGGGTGTGGACAAATTCCGGTTTGCCGCCGTCGCGACGGAAACGGGCGTTCATGCGGCGTGCCTGAAAATCACCGGCGACCGAACAGGAAGAAATCTCGCGATAGGTGTTCTGGCCGGGCAGCCATGCCTCGATATCATAGGTCTTGCGCATACCGAAGCCGAGGTCGCCGGTGCAAAGCACGACCGTGCGATAGGGGATTTCGAGGGCTTCGAGGATGCCCTCGGCGCATTTCACCATGCGGGCGTGTTCCAGATCGCTGTCCTCGGGGCGGGTGATCGAGACCATTTCCACCTTTTCGAACTGGTGCTGGCGCAACATGCCGGCGGTGTCGCGACCGGCGGAGCCGGCCTCGGAACGGAAACATTGCGTGTGGGCGACCATGCGGCGGGGCAGGGTGGCCTCGTCGACGATCTCGCCGGCGACGGTGTTGGTCAGCGGCACCTCGGCGGTCGGGATCAGCCACCAGCCGTTTTCGGTGCGATAGGAATCCTCGGCGAATTTCGGCAGCTGGCCGGTGCCATACATGGCTTCGTCCCGCACCAGAACCGGCACCCATGTTTCCGACAGGCCGTTCTTGTCGATGTGCGTGTCGAGCATGAATTGCCCCAGCGCGCGGTGCAGGCGGGTCATGGCGCCTTTCAGCACAACGAAACGCGAGCCGGATAGTTTGGCGGCCAGTTCGAAGTCCAGCCCTTTGGCCGCGCCTGCGACCTCGTAATGTTCTCTGGGGGCAAAGTCGAAATTGCGCGGGTTGCCCCAGCGTTTGACCTCGACATTGTCGTTTTCATCCGCGCCGTTGGGGATGTCGTCGGCGGGCAGGTTGGGGATGGTCATCAGAAGGTCGGTCAGGCGGGCGTCCTCGGCCTTGGCCTCCTCCTCCAGTCTGGCGATTTCCTCTTTTTTCTCGCCAACGAGGGCGCGCAGGCGTTCGAATTCGGCCTCGTCCCCTTTGGCCTTGGCGGCGCCCACCATTTTCGAGGCGGATTTGCGTTCGGCGAGGGCCTCTTCGGCCGCACGGATTTTGGCGCGGCGGCTCTCGTCGATGGCGAGGATTTCCGCGGATACCGGCGACAGGCCACGACGGGCCAGTGCTGCGTCAAAGGCTTCGGGGTTTTCGCGGATGGTGCGGATATCGTGCATGGGTCGTCTCGCCGGTTGATTCGGAATGGATGGGTTATGCAATTATTTCGGGGCGGTGGTAAAGCTAGTTGCCGAAGAACAGGCGCTGCCAGCGGTCGGGAACGGCCAGCGGCGGCGTGCCGGACAGGGAATCGCTGAATATATCCGCGCCGAACATCGAATATTTATAGGCGGTGCCGGACGGACTGTTGCAGGGCAGAACCGCGATAGCGTCGTAGATGGCCCGGGCATTGCGCCGGATAAACGGGTCCGGCCAGCGGCTTGTGCGCAATTCGGTCATGAAGGCAATATCGCACCCGCAGTTCCCCGTTCCGCTGACCGCAACGCAATAATCGTGCCGCATACAGGCCGCATCGAGCGGATCCAGCGGTGGCGGTGCCGTGCGCGGGTTGGCCGGATAGGCCAGCCCGCACCAGTTGCCATAGACCGGAACCGATACGGGAAAGGCGGGCTGCGCCGGTGCGGAAGCGGCGGGCAGCATCGCAAGAACAAGGGTGGCGATTGCCTGTCGGAAGCGCATGGCGGTGCCGCTACTTTTTTGCAGGACCGGTTTTGCCGGCAGCGGATTTGGCGCCTTTTTTGCCTTCGGGACGTTTGATCTCGGTTTTCTCGTCCTTGCGGCGGGTTGTCGTGAATTCTTTGGTCGTTTCGTCACCGCAGGCCGAGCAGGTATAGGTTTCCACCACATCGAATTCTTCCTCGGTCCATGTGGTGATCTCGATTGAGCCGTCGTCCTGTTCCTTGCGTTCCTCGCGGTTTTCCGAGGCGGTCGGGGTTTCTGTCCGGTCGGTGCGCGAAACGGCAAAGGCCATGTTGCATTTTGCGCAACGGGCATCTTTTGCCGCGGCGTTGTAGTTTTTCCAATACATGACGACAGCGACCACAACACCGGCGGCAATCGCGCCGAGGGTGCGGGTCGTGCCGGTCTGCGAGCCGAGCAGCCAATAGGCGATTCCCCCGACAATCAGGCCGATGATGGTGCCGCCAATGATCGAGCCTTGACGGATTTTGCGGCGGGTTTCCAGCTGTTCTGCGGTCAGTTCTCCCATAGGATCCTCCGTTAGGTGTTTTTGGCCAGTCGTTTGACAATGGTGGAGCGCAAATCATGGATCGACAACAGCAGATCCTGCGCGTTTTCCGCTATCATGCTGTCGGGGACCTCCGATTGCAACCATTGTGCGGCCATGTTGAGTTCGCCGAGCAGGCGATCCATACGGGCGGCGTCGCGCGCGTTCTGGCGGGCGGTCTCGGTGCTTATCCAGTCGGCTATGAGGGCCTGTTCGGCCTCCGTCGGTTCGTGCCTGCCGACGGGTTTCACCTCGCCGTTCGGTTTGACAATGGCGATCTGCTGCAGGTCCATGCGGCCGGTATTTCCGGTCTCGACCCGGTAGACGCCGGCACCGCGTTCGCGGCGGCGGAAGAAAAGATCGGGTTTGTCAGGCATCTGTCAGGCTCTCGCAAAAGGTTTTGATGCGCGCACAAGCCTCGCGCAGAATATCGTCGGATGTGGCGTAGCTTACACGGAAATTCGGCGACAGACCGAAGGCCGCACCGAACACCACAGCCACGCCTTGTTGCTGCAACAGTTCTGTCGCGAAAACCTCGTCATTGTCAATGCGTTGGCCCGAGGGGCTTCGCTTGCCGATCAGGGCTTTTATCGAGGGATAGACATAGAAAGCGCCGTCCGGCGTCGGGCAGGAAATGCCGTCGATTTCGTTCAGGGCGGCAACGACCAGATCGCGCCGCCGCTCGAAGGCTGCGCGGCTTTCGCCGATATAGTCCTGCGGGCCGTTCAGGGCCTCGA
>JALSHL010000064.1 GCA_026982255.1 Paracoccaceae bacterium
CTAGAATCACCTGCGCATTCTAGCTATTGTGCACTGCAGCGCAACAATATTTGTGAAAGTGATCAGGTTTTGTAATATTCTAATATCCCTATTTCATCTGTTCGGATGCAGCAGGAACTCTTCCAGTGGTGCCCAAACCGATTCCGGCGCTCGCCTTCCGGCGATCATTCCAACGTGGCCGGCGGCAGGTGTCAGCAGGCGGCAGCCCGGAATCGCTGCGGCCAGCGGACAGGCCACCTGCGGCGGGGCGATGGTATCGTTCTGTCCGCAAATAGCCATTGCCGGAGCTTGCAAGCGGGCCAGATCAACCCGCTCGCCCTTCAGAAACCAGTCACCGCGGGCCGTGGTATTGTCAAGATTCCAGTCTATCAGCAGGTTTTGCGCCGCCCCCGTCGCCATCGGCACGCTTTCCGCCAGCCAGTCCTCCAGCGCAACGAAGCAGCGGGCCTCCATACTATTCATATCCATGGCGTCGAATTTGCGGAACTTGACGGCGGCCTGAAGCGGGTCGAGGATCGCGAACAGGGTCTGGAACAGCTCGGCAGGGATCAGACCGAAGGTTTCACCCAGCGACAGGAGCGACTTTTCCGCCAGGGCGGGATCGTTGCCGGCCAGCCCCCGCAGGGTGGCGGCAACGCCTTTGTAGCCGGAAAAATCCCAGGGTGACCCGATGCAGGCAAAGGCTCGCACATCCGCCCTCGCCATGGACAGGGTGCCCGCCGAGAGCGTTCCGCCCATGCAATACCCCAGCACCGCAGCTGGATCGGCGCCGGATTTTGTTGCAATTTCAAGGGCCGGCAGGATCCGCTGCGTGGCATAGTCGTCGAAATCGAACTCGCGCTCGCTATCTCCCGGTTCTCCCCAGTCCAGCAGTAATGGCCGCAATCCCCGTGACGCCAGATAGCGCAGCAATGAATTTCCTTTGTCGAGGTCGAGGATATAGGCGCGGTTGATCAGCGATGGCACGACCAGAACCACCGGTCCCTTCGGGTCGTTTGCCTCCGGCACTTGTCCGTAGTCGAGCAGCCGCGCGGCGCCCTGTTGCCAGATCACGGGGGGGGACTCGACATTCCGGCGATAGGGGTGTGTTTGCCACTTGCGCAGACCTGACAGAAATCGGCCCAGCCGGGCATTGGCCGTCGCACAAAGCGCCAGAGTATCGAGGGTTTCCGGCAATTCCGCCGCCTCCGGCGCAAGTGACGGATGCCACGGGAAGTCCTCCCGGCCCGCAGCGGCGGCACCGGCTATGGCGGACTGATAGGCCGCAGCAGCCGCGCCGAGATGAAAGGCCAGCGGCGAGGGGCGGGCGCGCCGGTGTTCGGCAACATCGCTCATTCCGGTTTGGCCGGAAGCGGTCCGCTGGCCGCAATCCGCCGCAGGTTTTCTTCCCAGAGATCGAGGTATTTTTCCTCGGCTGTTTCCGGCGTTTTCTCGGTCATGCTCCGCCCGTTGTCAGTTTCGCGACAGTTTACCACGACCGGAGGATTCCGCGAATGCGAAATTTTCGTTGCAGTTGCGAGGCAGCGTATTAGACTGGGCCGGTAACGCGCAGGCGCGCGCAGGGTAGGAGAAGTAGCGAACATGGCCGAAAAGACCGACAGCACAGAACCGGTGGTTATCAAGAAATATGCCAACCGGCGTTTGTATAACACGGACAAATCGACCTATGTAACGCTGGACCATCTGGCCGAAATGGTGCGCGAGGGGCAGGATTTTGTCGTCAAGGACGCGAAGTCCGGCGAGGATATCACCCGCTCGGTCCTGACCCAGATCATTTTCGAGGAGGAAAGCAAGGGGCATAACATGCTGCCGACGAACTTCCTGCGTCAACTGATCGGTCTGTATGGCGATTCGCTGCAAGGCGTCGTGCCCGGGTATCTGGATGCGACGATGGAAACCTTTGCCAAGAACCAGGACGCAATGCGTGCGCAGATACAGAACGCGCTGGGCGGAAATCCGGCCATGGCCGGACTGGAAACAATGGCGCGCACCAATATGGAATGGTTCGAAAATGCCATGCGCATGTTTACCCCTTTCGCAGCGACCGGTCAGACACCGGAGCCGGAAGCCAAGGAGCAGGACGACTCCGGCAAGGATGTGGAGTTGGGCGAACTGAAATCCCAGCTTGCGGAAATGCAGGAACAGCTGAGTAAACTGGTCGGCAAAAACTAGCATACCGATTTGCTGGCACTACAGGCGCAGGCTGTCACCGGTTGTGGCGCCTTTGCCGGTTTCCCGAACAGATAGCCCTGCAAACAGTCTACCCCCATATCGGATGCCATCACGGCTTCGGCTTCGGTTTCGACGAACTCCGCGACTGTCATCATATCGAAATGCCTGCTGATTCTCGTGAGCGCCTCCACCAGTATCCGGTTGTCGGGGTTGTGCGGCAGGTCGCGGATGAACGAGCCGTCGATTTTGACAATATCGAACAGAAAGTCCCTGAAATACCGGAACGACGTGTAGCCGGTGCCGAAATCGTCGAGCGCCACCGAGCAGCCGAACTGCCGGACATGGCGCAGGAATGCCGTTGTATGTTCAACATCCGTTATCGCCGCGCTTTCCGTGATTTCCAGTATCAACCGTGCGCCGGAATCACCTGCATAGGTGTGGAACATATCCAGCCAGCCCTGATCCCGCATCGAGTGTGTCGATACATTGACCGACAGGCGCAGGCACGGGTCGGCCCGCAAGGCCAGCAACGCCATCTCCAGTGTTTTGCGATCGAGGATCCGCCCGACGGCCGTATTTTCGACAAAAGGCACGAACTGACCGGCTGCAACAATTGTGCCATCCGGCATCTCGATCCGCGCCAGTCCTTCATAAAACGCGACAAAATCCATTTTATCCGCTCGCACCACCGGTTGATAGAACAGCCGCAGTCGCCCCTCGGCAATGGCCGATTTCACCCGTTGTGCTTCCTGTCGGACCAGACGGCGGGAGCGGGTCGCCGGAATATCCTTGCCCGGGGGAAATTGTGTTCGCGAGGGAATCACCCTGACCTCCATCCTGTTGCATCTTTCCGGCGCAGATTGGCGGGGTAAATCTTAATAGTTCGTGAATTTTCACAAATTGTTCTATAAATGTCCGAAGTGGAACACAGGGGGCAATATGGAAAACCGTTGCGAGTGGTGCGGAAGCGAACCGATCTACACAGACTATCACGATACCGAATGGGGTGTGCCGGAATACGATAGCCGCGCCCTGTTCGAAAAGCTGGTCCTTGACGGGTTTCAGGCGGGGTTAAGCTGGATCACCATCCTGAAAAAGCGCGATAGCTTCCGTATCGCGTTCGACGGTTTCGAGCCGGAAAAAATCGCGCGCTATACCGAAAAAGACGTCACCCGCCTGCTGGCGAACCCGGGCATCATCCGCCATCGCGGCAAGATCGAGGCAACCATCGGTAACGCGCAGGCATGGTTGACCATCGAGGCCCGCGAGGGCTTTTCGCCGTTCCTCTGGAAATATGTGGACGGAAAGCCGCTGGTCAACCGGATCGAAACGATGGCCGATGTTCCGGCAAAAACCCCGCTGTCGGAACAGGTTTCACGCGACCTGAAAGCCGAGGGATTTAAATTCTGCGGCCCGACCATTGTTTATGCTTTCATGCAGGCGGTGGGCATGGTTAACGATCACAAAATAAGCTGCCCGCGCCATGTCGAAGTGCAGGCATTCGCTCGTTAGTTTGCAGCGTGGTCGCTGGCTGCCATCAGCGCCCGCAGAACCGCCTTGGCGTTGTCCGAGGACCAGTCCGCTCCGCCGGTAAGGCGCGCGATCTCGCGGCCGTCACGATCCAGCAGAATTGTCGTCGGCAAGCCGAGCGCCCCTGTCTCTCGGGCCAGCTTTCCGCGCGGATCCAGCAGGACCGGCAGGTTGGTCACGCCGGCCATTTTGAAAAACTCGTGGATGCCCTCGATCCGGTTGCGGCCTGTGGCGATGGTCATGACCTCGAAATCCTCGCCTCCGAACTCGGCCTGCAACCGGTCGAGCGAGGGCATTTCCTCACGGCATGGCGGGCACCATGTGGCCCAGAAATTCACCAGCCGGAATTTGCCGTTGCTGTCGGAAAACACCAGCTTCTGCCCGTCCTCGGTTTCAAAAGCGGTGCCGGAAACCTTTGCGGGTTTGGACAGGATATTCAGCTTGCGCATGCTGTCCGCGCGCATATCCAGAATTTCCTGCCGGACCCCGGCGTCGATGCTGTTCGCATGCAAGGGGTTTGCACCCAGAGTCAGGGCGGCGTATAGCATGGCAACAAGAAGGGGTCGTTTCATTTTGGCCTCGCGGATTGAACAGGTATGCCTATGTCGGACAAAAAAACATCGAATGCAATGTGGGGCGGACGTTTTGCCTCGGGACCGGATGCGATCATGGAGGCGATCAACGCCTCGATCGACTTTGACAAGCGCATGGCCCGTCAGGATATCGAGGGTTCCCGCGCCCACGCAGCGATGCTTGCCGCACAGGGTATTATTACTGATAGCGACGCAGAGGCCATTCGGGAAGGGCTGCTCACGGTATTGTCAGAGATCGAGCGTGGCGATTTCCCTTTCAGCAAGGCGCTGGAAGACATCCATATGAATGTAGAATCCCGCCTGAAGGAGCTGATCGGCGAACCCGCCGGCCGCCTGCACACCGCCCGTTCGCGCAACGATCAGGTGGCGACGGATTTCAAGCTGTGGACGCGGGACCAGTATGACGCCGCGATTGACGGACTGGAGGCCCTGATGCGGGCGTTGTTGGCGCAGGCCGAGGCAGGCGCCGATATGGTTATGCCGGGCTTCACCCATTTGCAGGTGGCGCAACCGGTGACATGGGGACATCACATGATGGCCTATGTGGAAATGTTCGCCCGAGACCGTTCGCG
>JALSHL010000065.1 GCA_026982255.1 Paracoccaceae bacterium
TATCGGGTTCACCATCTTGGTCAGCTGCCCGGCACCGCTCTCGCCCATCAGGCGGGTGGAGCGGGCAAAGCTTCCGATCAGCGGCTCGGCCACCGCATAGGGCGCGGCATCGCCACCGCACATCACCGTCAGAACCCCGTTTTCGGCCCCTGCCTGCCCGCCGGACACCGGCGCGTCGATAAAGTCGAAACCGCCCGCCTGCGCCGCCGCATACAGCTCCCGCGCCACCGCGGCCGAGGCCGTCGTATGATCGACAAACACCGTGCCCTTGCCCATGGCACCAAAGGCGCCGTTCTCGCCAATGGTAATGCTGCGCAGATCGTCATCGTTCCCCACACAGGCGAAGGCCACATCGACACCTGCAACCGCTTCGGCCGGCGTTTCGGCAAAGGCTCCGCCGTGTTCAGCCGCCCATTTTTCCGCCTTGGCGGTGGTCCGGTTGTAAACGGTGACCTCGTGTCCTGCCGCCTTCAGATGCCCCGCCATCGGATAGCCCATGACCCCGAGACCCAGAAACGCTACCTTTGCCATGATATCCTCCAACATTTTTGTGACCACGGACAAGCCGCGTTGTTTCCCTGTTAGTGACCTGCTAACACGCGAAGGTCAAGCCAACCGAACGGGGATTTCAATGCTACGGGCTTTCAAATGGGTGTTTCGCGGTCTGGTCGCAATACTGGTTCTGGCCATTCTGGGGCTTGGTGTCGTCTACTACATCGCCTCGCGCTCCCTGCCCGACTATGACGCCGATTTCACCGTGCGCGGCATTGATGCACCGGTGGAGATCGTGCGCGACACCAACGCCATTCCCCATATCTTCGGCACCACGGACACGGATGTCCTGTTCGGTCTCGGGTTCGTGCATGCGCAGGACCGGCTGTGGCAGATGACCCTGATGCGGCGCACGGCGCAGGGGCGCCTGTCGGAACTGTTCGGGCGCGACACGCTGGGCATCGACGAATTCATGCGCGCCCTAGATATCTACGGGCTGTCGCAAAAGGCGGTCTCGGCGCAAACGCCCGAAGTCATCACCCGGCTGGAGGCCTATTCCGCCGGCGTCAACGCCTATATCCGCGCCGTCAACGAGCAGGCGCTGGGCCGCGGCGCGCCGGAGTTTTTCCTGACCTCGAACCAGATCGCGCCGTGGCTGCCTGCCGACTCCATCGCGCTGGTGAAACTGATGGCGCTGCAACTGTCCGACCAGGCCAGCCGCGAGGTCATGCGCGCGCGCCTGTCGCTGGTGCTGCCGCCCGAGCGTCTGGCCGACATCCTGCCCGATGCCGGAACCGCGCAAATGGCCGTGCCTCTGCCCGATTTCGCCAGCCTGTTCCCGACAGCGCCGCGTTTTGCCGAACTGGACGAGACCCCGCGCAGCCCCTATGACCCCGTGCAACCTGTTGACCTTGCAGGCGCTTCCAACGCCTGGGCCGCGATGGGCAGCCGTTCTGCCTCGGGCGGCACGCTGCTGGCCACCGACCCGCACCTGCCGTTGCAGGCCCCGGGCATCTGGTATCTGGCGCGGCTCGAATTCCCTGACGGCGGCGCCATCGGCGGCACCATTCCGGGCATTCCCGGCATCCTGATCGGGCGCAATGCCGACCTTGGCTGGGGGCTGACGGCGAGCTACCTTGACGATCAGGATCTGGTGATGGAGCAGCTCAACCCGCAAAATCCGCTGGAATACCGCACCGGAACCGGATTCGAACCGTTCCGCACCAAGGATATCCTGATCGACATCAAGGGCGAGGTCTCGGTCAGCCGGCAGCTACGCTGGAGCCGCAACGGACCGGTCATCCCGCCGGAACGCTACAACCTCGCCGCCATCACCCCGCCGGGGCATGTGGCAACACTGCAGTGGACGGCCCTGACCGCAAACGACACCTCGATCGAGGCGGCGCTTGGCCTGATGCGCGCCCGCTCGGTGGAGGAGGGAATCGCGGTGGTGGAAAAATTCGTTGCGCCCTCCAACAACATCACACTGGCGGATCACGAAAACATCGCGCTGGTCACCGCCGGCCGCATGCCCGCGCGCAACCCCGCCCATCCGACGCAGGGGCGCATCCCCGCCCCGGGCTGGATCGACGCCAGCCAGTGGCAGGGTTTCTACGGGTTCGAGGAAAACCCCCGTGAAATCAATCCCGAAAGCGGCATTGTCGTCAATACCAACAACAAGATCACCGACCGCCCCTTCCCCTATAACTGGAGCTTCGAATGGGGCGACACGCAGCGCATCAAACGGGCGACGCAGCTGCTGAACGCGCGCGAATTCCATACCCTCACCAGTTTCATCGATATCCAGACCGACACTGTATCCATCACCGCGCGCACCCTGTTGCCGCTGATCGCCCGCGACATCTGGTGGACCGGCGAACCGGCGCGCGACGGCACGCCCGAGGCACGCCGCCAGCAGGCGCTGGAGCTTCTGGCCAACTGGAACGGCGAGATGGGGCAGCACGACCCCGAGCCGCTGATCTATGCCGCCTGGACCCGCGCCCTGCAACGGCGTCTGGTGGTGGACGAACTGGGCCGGATGGCCGACGAGTTCACCCGTCTGAAACCGGATTTCATCGAACGGGTATTCCGCAACACCGACGGGGCCGCCGTCTGGTGCGACATCCGCCAGACCACGCCGGTGGAAACCTGCCGGCAGATGTCGGAACTGGCGCTGGAGGATGCGATGCTCTGGCTGGAGGAAACCTACGGCCCCAATGTGGCGCGCTGGCGCTGGGGTGGCGCGCATCAGGCGTTTCAGGAATCGAGCCTGCTCGGCCGTGTGCCCGTCGTCTCGTGGTTCGCCAATATCCGGCAGGAAACGCCGGGCGGCGACAACACCCTGCTGCGCGGGGCGACACGGGGCACCGGAAACGCCCCCTTTACCAATGTGCATGGTAGCGGTTTCCGCGGGGTGTTCGATTTCTCGGACCCGGATTCCTCGGTGATGATCATTTCCACCGGACAATCGGGGCATCTGCTCTCGCGCCACTATGACGACCTGTCGGTTCTGTGGCGGCGAAGCGAGTATATCCCCATGTCGCTGGACCCAGAGCGCCCGCGCGGCGGCGCGGTCGGGATAACCACGCTGACACCGGCACGATGAAAAATTGCCAACTGGCAATAAGTCATTTTTTCGATGTTATTTCAGCCTGTTAGGCCAAAACGTTGCAACTATCCGACGAAGGCTTTTTCGATAACGAATTCGCCGGGTTCGGAGTTCGCACCCTCTTTCATACCGATATCCAGACAGATGTCCTTGTGCTCTTTCAGCATGTCCATCGAACCGCAGATCATCACCCTGTCGGTCTCCGCTGTCAGGGGGGCGCCGGTATATTCGGCAAACCGCCCGTCGCGCAGCCAGTCGGTCATGCGCCCGGTCAGCTCCGATTCCTCGCGCGTTGTGGTGCCGATATAGGTCAGCTTGTCGCCGACGATTTCGGACAGCAGTTCATCGGCGGCGATCTCCTGCATCAGGTGGCGGCCGTAGTCCAGTTCCTTGTCCTCGCGGCAGGTCTGGGTCAGGATCACCTCGTCGAATTTCTCGTAGGTTTCGGGGTCGCGAATCACGCTGGCGAAGGGGGCAATGCCGGTGCCGGTGGAAAACAGCACCAGACGCTTGCCCGGAATCAGTGCATCATGCACCAGCGTGCCGGTGACCTTGGGACGGATCACGATCTTGTCCCCGACCTTCAGGTGTTGCAGGCGCGAGGTCAGCGGCCCGTCCGGCACCTTGATCGAATAGAATTCCAGATCGTCGGCCCAGTTCGGCGAGGCAATGGAATAGGCCCGCAACAGCGGCTTGTCGCCGTTTTCCAGCCCGATCATGGCAAACTCGCCACTGCGGAACCGCAGGGAGGCCGGGCGCTCGCACCGGAACGAGAAAGTTTTGTCGGTCCAGTGGCGGACATCGGTAACGGTCAGAAAATCCAGCCCGCGATAGGCTTTCGGTAGTTCGTCAGACATGCGTAATCCTTATTTCCGGTTGGGGAGCATATAATGGGCCGGCCACATCAATAAAACCCCTGATTTTTCATGTGGAATGGCACGGTTAAAAGGATGGAACATTGACCTATCGCAAATTCCCCGCTATTGAGCAGATACTCGAATGGATCGCAATACGGTGGTCCGGGTCGCTCTGATTTCCGCGGCCGATTCAAACGCCGCAACAGACGGAAAAAAATGACTACATTTAAAGATTTGGAGCTGGACCCGAAGGTCCTGCAAGCCGTAACCGAAACCGGTTACGAAACCCCCACCCCTATCCAGGCCGAAGCGATACCGCATGCGTTGCAGGGCCGCGACGTGCTGGGCATTGCGCAGACAGGAACCGGCAAGACCGCCTCCTTTACGCTACCGATGATCACCATGCTGGCCAAGGGTCGCGCACGGGCGCGGATGCCGCGATCGCTGGTGCTGGCCCCGACGCGGGAACTGGCCGCGCAGGTGGCCGAGAATTTCGAGACCTATGCGAAATATTCCAAGCTCTCGATGGCGCTGCTGATCGGCGGCGTCAGCTTCAAGGACCAGGACAAGCTGATCGACCGCGGTGTCGATGTGCTGATTGCCACCCCTGGCCGGCTGCTCGACCATTTCGAGCGCGGCAAGCTGATGCTGAACGGCGTGCAGATCATGGTGGTGGACGAGGCCGACCGGATGCTGGACATGGGGTTCATCCCCGATATCGAGCGGATTTTCAAACTGACGCCCTTTACCCGCCAGACGCTGTTCTTCTCGGCCACGATGGCGCCGGAGATCACGCGGATCACGCAGGAATTCCTGCATAATCCGGTGCGGGTCGAGGTGGCGCGGCAGGCGACAACCTCGGAAACCATCGAACAGGGCGTTTGCATGGTGACCCCGTCGCGCAAGGATCGCGGTCCGAAGGAAAAACGCGACACCCTGCGGGCGCTGATCGAGGCAGAGGGCGAGAAGCTGACCAACGCGATTGTGTTCTGCAACCGCAAACGGGATGTGGATATTGTCGCGAAGTCGCTGAAAAAACACGGGCTGGATGCGGCGCCGATCCACGGGGATCTGGACCAGTCGGTGCGCACGCGCATCCTGACCAGTTTCCGTGACGGAGAGCTGAAACTGCTGATCGCCTCGGACGTGGCGGCGCGCGGGCTGGATATTCCCAGCGTCAGCCATGTGTTCAATTTCGACGTGCCGATCCATTCGGAGGATTACGTCCACCGCATCGGGCGCACCGGTCGGGCGGGACGCGAGGGCAAGGCCATCACGCTGGCGACCCCTGCCGAAGAGAAATATCTGGCGGCGATCGAGGATCTGGTGAAAAAGCCCATCCCGCGCATCGACAACCCGTTGCAGCAGGGCAAGGCGCCGAGCGCCGAAGCCCCTGCGGCAGAGGACAAGAGCGACGGGAAACCGAAACGCGAACGGCGTTCGCGCAGCCGCAAATCCCGTCCGGACGAGGCGCCGGTGGCAGAGATGGCGGAAACGCCCCCCGAAGCGAAACCGGCCGAGCCGGTCAAAGAGGTTGCCAAAAAGGAACGCCAACCGCGCGCACCGCGAGGACGTGGCGGACGCCGCGACAACGGCCCGCGGGTTGTCGGCATGGGCGATCATATGCCCCTGTTCATGACCCGCGACCTGCGCGCCCTGCAGGAAGCCGCCAACAAGAAGGACGAGGAACGCGAGGCCGCCCGCGCCGCGAAAGCGGCCGAGAAAGCCGCGACTGCGCCCGAGGTCGAGGCAAATGCCGAGGAGGCCCCGGCGAAGAAACCCCGCCGCCGTCGCGTGAAAAAGGACGAAACGGTCGAAGCCGTCGAAGTGCTGGCGGACGAGGCGGTATCGGTGGTCATCGAAGAGGTCCAGCCGGAGCCGGAAGCCGAAGAAAAACCGGCGAAGAAACCGCGCAAACGTCGGGTGAAAAAGGTCGAGGAAGCGGAAACGCCGACCGAGGATGAAGCGGCCAAGGGTGAAACCGCGGAAGAGCCTGTCAAAAAACCGCGCCGCCGTCGTGTGGCCCGCAAAAAGGATGCGGAGGACACGCCTGCGGCGGATCAGGAAAAACCCGCAGAGGACTGAAATACCTGCATTACAACGCAAAACGCCCCGAAGGTTTTCGGGGCGTTTTTCGTTTCGGACTGTCCGGTGCGCTATTCGACCAGCAGCCGGTTGATCAGCACCGTGCAAACGGGCTTCTTGCCGATGACGTCCTTGCAGACCTGGTTGGACGTGCGCGAGACCAGCGCCTCGATCCCCTCGTCACTGGCGAGGGTTTTCTTTTTGGCGCGGGCGAGGACCTTGTCGATCTCGTCCTCCAGTTGCCCTTCCAGCCCGCCATCGACGCGCGGATTGTCCGGCAGGCCGACGGTTTGCACCCAGGCACCGTCGAGCAGCTCTCCGTCCTCCTCGATCACCAGCGAGACCAGAACATGGCCGCGCAGGGCCATTTGCAGGCGCTCGCGCACCACCCCGTCAAGGGCGCCGATCAGCGGCTTGCCGTCGAGGTAGGTGCGGCCCGTCTCGATGCTGGCGACATGTTTGCCGCCGTGGGTCAGGTCGATCATGGTGCCGTTCGGGCAGATCACGGCGTCGTTGCCCTTGGCCTGCACGATTTCGGCGTGTTCGCGCAGGTGGCGATACTGGCCGTGCATCGGCACCACCAGATCGGCGTTGACCAGCGCGTGCATTTCCTCGAGGTCCGGGCGGTTGGCGTGGCCGGACACATGATAGAGGCCCGAAGTGTCGTCGATGACATTCACGCCCTTCTCGGCCATCTGGTTGAGGATATAGGCGACGGAAACCTCGTTCCCCGGAATGGTTTTGGAGGAAAACAGGAAGGTATCGCCTGCCTTCAGCTCCAGCCCGCGATATTTGCCCCGTGCGAGGCCGGCGGTGGCGGCGCGGCGCTCCCCCTGCGAGCCGGTGGCCAGCACCAGCAGCTTGTTGCGGGGGATGTTGTTGGCCTCTTCCACGTCGAGAATCGGCGGGAAGTCGGTCATGACGCCGGTCGCGAAGGCATTGGCAATCATGGTTTCCATGGCGCGACCCACGACGACAACCTCCCGTCCGGTATCCGCTGCCGCCTGTGCCAGCGTTTTCAGCCGTGCAACGTTGGAGCCGAAAGTGGTGGCGGCGACCATGCCCTTGGCCGATGCCATCAGCTCGCGGATCGCGGGGGTGATGTCGGCCTCGGAGCGGCCCTTGCCCTGCGAGAATACGTTGGTGGAATCGCAGACCAGCGCCAGAACGCCGTCTTTGGAAATCTCGCGCACCAGTTCGGGGTTATACGGCTCGCCGACAATCGGGGTCGGGTCGTTCTTGAAATCGCCGGAGTGGATCACGCGACCCGCAGGGGTGTCGATGATCAGGGCCGAGGCCTCGGGGATCGAATGGGCGATCGGCATGAAGCCGAGGGTGAACGGGCCGGCGGTCACCTGTTCCGGCCAGGTGCCGACAACATGGACGTGGTCGGGGTTCTGCCCGTTCTTTTCCATCTTGTTGCGCGCGATGGCGGCCGTGAACTTGCGGCAGTAGACCGGCGCCTGAAGCTGCGGATACAAAAGGCCGATAGCGCCGATGTGGTCCTCGTGCGCGTGGGTGATGATGATGGCCTCCAGCCGATCGGCGCGTTCGACTATATAGGCCGGATCGGCCATGATCAGGTCAACGCCCGGGGTGGTGTCCATGTCGGGGAAGGTGACGCCCACATCCACGAGGATATAGCGTTCGTTGTCTTTCGGGCCGTAGCCATAGAGATACATATTCATGCCGATTTCGCCCGCCCCGCCGAGGGGGAGGTAAATCAGACGGTTTTTCTTGCTCATTATTTGTCTTTCCTGTTCCGTTCCGCGATCAACACAAGTCCGTGGATCGTGAGTTCGGTGTTAATGTTCTTTAATATGTCGCTGTCCTGCGCAAAGAGCGTTGAAAGCCCCCCTGTGCCGACAATTTTCATATCCTGCCCTTTTTCGTCGGCGATCCGTTTGCAGATCCCCTCGATCAGGCCGATGTAGCCCCAATATATGCCCGATTGCATACACGCAACCGTATTCGTGCCGATGACCTTATCCGGCTTGCTGACGTCGATGTGCGGCAGCGAGGCCGCGACCTCGTGCATGGCGCGCAGGCTGAGGTTGATACCGGGGGCGATCACGCCGCCCTCGTAGGCGCCGTCATGTCCGACAACGTCGAAGGTGGTGGCAGTGCCGAAATCGACGATGATCAGGTTCCCCCCGTATAGATCGTAACCCGCGACCGTATTTACAAGGCGGTCGGGTCCGACGCTGGTTTGCGGGTCGACGCGCACGGGGATGCCGATGTCGATTTCCGGCTTGCCGACCACCATCGGGCGGCAGTCGAAATAGCGGTCGGCGAGGACGCGCAGGTTGAACACCACGCGCGGCACGGTGGAGGATATGATCACCGCGTTGATCTTTGCCTCGATGCCCTGATGCGCCATGAGGTGCTGAAGCCAGACGAAATATTCGTCGGCCGTGCGGCGGTAGTCGGTGGAGCAGCGCCACTCTCCGATGGTTTTCTTGCCGTCGTGGATGGCGAAAACGGCGTTGGTGTTGCCTACGTCAATGGCCAGCAGCATGGGTCTACCCCTCGAAAAATATTTCGGCGGCGGGGAGCGCAAGGCGCCCTTTCGCGGTTTCCAGCACAATAGCACCGGTTTCGTCGATTGTCCCGAACACGCCGACTTCGGTGCGGCTGGCGAGGCGGGCGGTGACGGTTTCGCCCAGACGGGCGGCGTGGGCAAGCCATTCCGTGCGGATCGGGGCGAAGCCGTAGGTGGTGAAGGCGGCCTCGCGCGCGGCGAAGGCGGCGGCGAGTTCGGTGAGGAAGGTTTCGGGATCTGGCGCCATGCCGGTGAGTTCGTGCAGGCTGACGGGGGCGAAGGCCGCGCCCGGGACCTGCGGGGTGGTGGCAAGGTTCACGCCGATGCCGATGCACAGGGTGTCGTCGCGGCTTTCCAGCAGGATACCGGCGATCTTGCGGCCCTTCGCCAGCACGTCATTGGGCCATTTGAGGGTGAAGATATCCGCGCGCCCGCACACCGCGATCAGGGCGTCGCGCAGGGCGAGTGCGGCGGTGAAGGAACGCAGCGCGGCCTGTGCCGGTGGTCCGTCGGGGCGCATGGCGAGGCTGGCCGAGAAGTTGCCGCGTGCACCCTGCCAGTCGTTGCCGCGCCGACCGCGGCCCGCGGTCTGTTCCAGCGCCAGCACCCAGAGGGGCGTGGCCTCGCCCGCGCGGGCGAGGCGCAGGGCCTCGGTATTGGTGCTGGGCAGCGTCGGATAGAGCCTGCGCCCTACCCCCTCGGGCCAGTCGGCCATCTAGTTCAGCAGCGTGGCCGCCGCCAGTCCGGCGATGGTTTCCACCCCGAACAGGTTGACAACCCCGAGGACCATGGCGCCCGAAGCGCCGCCGAGGAAGACCCAGTGCAGCGTCGGCATGGCGCCGGTGAGCGGTGCGGTTTCCTTGCCGAAATACATGTAGAACACGATGCGCAGATAATAGAAGGCACCGATCACCGAGGCGAATGCACCGGCAACGGCGAGCCAGAAAAGCCCCGCGTCGATAGCGGCGGTCAGCGCATAGAATTTCCCGAAGAAACCGACCAGCGGCGGGATGCCGGCAAGGCTGAACATCAGCACGGCCAGCGCGAAGGCCCGCGCCGGAGCGACCTTCGAATAGAGGCCGAGAGAGGCAATGTCGGTGACCGCCTGCCCGTCGCGCTCCATATTCAGGATGAAGGCAAAAACGCCGACGTTCATGGTGACGTAGATCGCCATGTAGATCAGCAATGCCTGCACGCCCTGCTCGGTGCCCGCGGCAAGGCCCATCAGGGCGAAACCCATGTGACCGATGGAGGAATAGGCCATAAGGCGTTTGATATTCGTCTGCCCGATCGCGGCGACGGAACCGAGATACATGGAGCCGAGCGACAGGAAGACGAGGATCTGCTGCCAGTCGGAGATCACCTCGCCAAAGGCATCGAACAGCACGCGGGCGATCATGGCGGCAGCGGCCATTTTCGGCGCGGTGGCGAACAGGCCGGTGACCGGCGTGGGGGAGCCTTCGTAAACGTCCGGCGTCCACATGTGGAACGGCACGGCAGAGACCTTGAAGGCCATGCCGGTCACAAGGAACACAAGGCCGAACAGCAGGCCGAGGGAGAGGCCCTCGCCCTCGACAACCGTATAGATGCCCGAGAATACCGTGGTGCCGGCAAAGCCGTAGACCAGCGAGGCGCCATAGAGCAGCAGCCCCGAGGACAGCGCGCCGAGGACGAAGTATTTCAGCCCCGCCTCGGTCGAGCGCAGGCTGTCGCGGCGGAAGGAAGCGATGACGTAGAGTGCCAGCGACTGCAGTTCCAGCCCCAGATAGAGCGCCATCAGATCGCCGGCCGATACCATCATCATCATGCCGACCACCGACAGGGTGATCAGCAGCGGGTATTCGTATTTCAACAGCTTGTTCTTCGCCAGATACTCCCGCGACAGCGCCAGAATCGCGGCCGCGCCCCAGAGCAGCGTCACCTTGGAAAAGCGGGCGAAACCGTCGTTGATGAAGGCCTCGTTGAAGGCGGTGCTGGTGCCCTCGGGCGACAGGCCGATCCAGAAACCGGCGACAGCCAGAACCACCACCGTGGTCCAGAGGATCAGGTTGGAAATCGCGTCCTGTTTCCTGGAGTAGACACCGACCATCAGCGCGGCCATCGCATAGACGACCAGCATCAGTTCGGGGAGGATTACAGAAATATCGTTGCTTAACATATCTTCACCCGATCAGTGTGATGTGACTTCGGCGACGGTTTCCACCACCCCGACAGCATTGTTGAAGTTTTGCAGGAGCGCCTCGACCGAGGGGCCTGTGATATCCAGCACCACCGCCGGATAGAGGCCGAGCAGCAGCGTCAGGACCACCAGCGGGGCGAACAGCAGTTTTTCGCGCAGGTCCATGTCCTTGATGCCCTTCAGGCTTTCCTTGACCAGATCGCCGAACATGACACGGCGATAGAGCCAGAGCGCATAGGCAGCCGAGAGGATCACACCGGTCGTTGCGCCGAAGGCCGCCCAGGTGTTGACCTTGAACAGGGCCGCGAGGGTCAGGAATTCGCCGACAAAACCGGACAGCCCCGGCAGGCCGACATTGGCCATGGTGAACAGCATGAAGATCAGCGCGTATTTCGGCATGCGGATGGCAAGCCCGCCAAAGGCGGCGATCTCGCGCGTGTGCATCCGGTCGTAGATCACGCCGACGATCATGAACAGCGCCCCCGCCACAATGCCGTGGCTGATCATCTGGAAGATACCCCCGTCGAGACCCTGCTGGTTGAAGGCGAATATCCCCATGGTGACGAACCCCATATGGGCGACCGAGGAATAGGCGATCAGCTTTTTCATGTCCTCCTGCGCCAGCGCGATCAGCGAGGTCAGGATGATCGCCGCAACCGACAGGAAGAACACGAAGTTCTGCATCAGGTCCGAGGCAATCGGGAACATCGGCAGCGAGAACCGCAGGAAGCCGTAGCCGCCCATCTTGATCAGGATTGCCGCCAGCACGATGGAGCCGGCTGTCGGCGCCTGAACGTGGGCGTCGGGCAGCCAGGTGTGGAACGGCCACATCGGCAGTTTCACCGCGAAGGAGGCAAAGAACGCCAACCAGAGCAGCGTCTGCACCCCGCCGACCACGCCGAAGCCCAGAACCGAGATGGTGTCGGAAGCGAACTGGTGGTCGAGCAGGCGCACGATGTCGGTGGTGCCGGCATCATACCACATATAGATCATCGCCAGCAGCATCAGCAGCGAGCCGAGCAGCGTATAGAGGAAGAACTTGAAGGCCGCATAGATACGGTCCTTGCCGCCCCAGATACCGATGATCAGGAACATCGGGATCAGGCCGGCCTCGAAGAACACATAGAACAGCACCAGATCGAGCGCCACGAACACCCCGATCATCAGGGTTTCGAGCAGCAGGAAGGCGATCATGTATTCCTTGACGCGGTGGTCGACCGCCCAGGTGGAGCCGATGACGATCGGCATGAAGAAGGTCGTCAGCATCACGAACAGGATGCTGATACCGTCCACGCCGAGCTTGTAGTTCAGCCCGCCGAGCCATTTGGCCTCTTCCACCATCTGGAAGCCGGTGTTCGAGGGGTCGAACTTGATCAGGATGATCAGCGAGGCAACGAAGGTTGCCAAGGTCGTGAACATCGCCAGCAGCTTGGCGTTGCGCACCGCCATTTCGTCGTCGCCACGCAGGAAAAACATCAGCACAACCGCGCCGAACATCGGCAGGAATGTGACTATGGAGAGAAGATTATTCATATTACTGCGCCCCTCCGGTGATGGCGAACCAGGTCGTTATGACGACAATTCCGATAATCATCGCGAATGCGTAATGGTAAAGGTATCCCGACTGCATACGGGCCGCCGCACGGGTGAAGAAGGGAATGATACCCATCGCCAGCCCGTTGATGGCACCGTCGATGACCGAGCCGTCCAGGCGTTTCCACAGGAAACGGCCGAGCCATTTTGCCGGACGCACGAACAGGACGTCGTAAACCTCGTCGAAATACCATTTGTTGAGAAGGAACCGGTAAAGGCCGGGGTTCCGTTTCGCCAGCGCCGCCGGGATATCCGGCTTGACGATATAGAACAGGTAGGCCAGCAGGAAACCGGACAGCATCGCGAAGAACGGCGCGGCCTTGACCCATTTGGCGACGTCGTGGACCTCGTGCAGGACATTGTTGGTCTCGTGGTTGATATAGACGGCCGGACCGAACCAGTCGAACACGTTCTCGCCGAAGAAGTCGCCATACCAGATCATACCGGCGAAGATGGCGCCAAGGGCCAGAACGCCGAGCGGGATGATCATGACCAGCGGGCTTTCGTGCGCGTGGTCATGCGTGTGCTTGTCGCCTTTTTCCGGGCCATAGAAGGTCATGAACATCAGGCGCCAGCTGTAGAAGGCCGTCATGGCGGCAGCGATCACCAGCATCCAGAAGGCAAATTCGCCAGCCTGGGTGCCTGCGGCGTAGGTGCTTTCGATAATCGCGTCTTTCGAAAGGAAACCGGCGAAACCGATCGTGGTCAGCGGAATGCCGACACCGGTAATGGCCAGCGTGCCGATCATCATCGCCCAGAAGGTATAGGGGATCTTTTTGCGCAGGTTGCCATAGTTGCGCATGTCCTGTTCGTGGTGCATCGCATGGATGACCGAACCGGCGCCGAGGAACAGCATGGCCTTGAAGAACGCATGCGTCAGCAGATGGAACATGGCGGCCTGATAGACACCGACACCGGCCGCAGCGAACATATAGCCGAGCTGCGACATGGTCGAATAGGCGATCACCCGTTTGATGTCGTTCTGCACCAGTCCGATGGTCGCGGCGACGAAGGCCGTGGTGGCCCCGATCACGGTGACGAAGGCCAGCGTGCCCGGTGCGTATTCGAACAGCGGCGACATGCGCGCCACAAGGAAAACACCGGCGGTGACCATGGTGGCGGCGTGGATCAGGGCCGACACCGGTGTCGGGCCTTCCATCGCGTCGGGCAACCATGTGTGCAGGAACAGCTGCGCCGATTTGCCCATGGCACCGATGAACAGCAGGAAGGTGATAATCTCGACCGCGTTCACTTCCATATAGAGGAACTGGAAGGTTTTGGCCGAAAGCGCGTGCCCCTGTGTGAAAATCTCGGAGAAATTGACGCTGTCGGTCATCATGAAGATGGCAAAAATGCCGAGGGCAAAACCGAAGTCGCCGACACGGTTGACGACAAAAGCCTTGATGGCGGCGGCATTGGCGCTCGGCTTGCGGTAGTAGAAGCCGATCAGAAGGTAGGAGGCGACGCCCACGCCCTCCCAGCCGAAGAACATCTGCACCAGATTGTCGGCGGTGACCAGCGTCAGCATGGCGAAGGTAAAGAACGACAGATAGGCAAAGAAACGGGGTTTGTAGCTCTCGCCCTCTTTCCACTGGGGGTCGTTTTCCATGTAGCCCCAGCTGTAAAGATGCACGAGGCTGGACACGGTGGTAATCACCACCAGCATGATCGCCGTCAGACGGTCGAGGCGGATGGCCCAGTCGATGGAGAAGCTGCCGCTGTCGATCCAGCGGAACAGGGTGATGCTCTCGACGGTTTCATAGTCGCCGAAGAACAGGATCCACGACAGCAGCGCCGAGAGGAACAGCAGCCCTGTGGTCACGATCTGCGCGTTGCGCTCGCCAATCATGCGCCAGCCGAAACCGGCAATCAGCGCGCCAACCAGCGGAGCAAAGAGAATTATCGTCGGCATCGCTTACCCCTTCATCGCGTTGACGTCGTCCACGTCAATCGCGCCACGGTTACGGTAGAATACAACCAGAATGGCCAGCCCGATGGCGGCCTCGGCCGCGGCGACGGTCAGGATGAACAGGGTGAACACCTGCCCGACCATATCGCCGAGATGGACCGAGAAGGCCACGAAATTGATGTTGACAGCCAGCAGCATCAGCTCGATCGACATCAGCACGACGATGACGTTCTTGCGGTTCAGGAAAATCCCGAAAATGCCGATGACGAACAGCACGGCCGACAAGCCAAGATATTGTTCGATTCCTATCATAGCCCCTGCCCCGGTTTGATATCTTTGAGTTCGACGGATTTCGCCGGATCGCGGTAGATCTGCGTCAGGATATTCTGGCGCTTGACGTCCGGACGGTGGCGCATGGTCAGCACGATCGCGCCGATCATGGCAACGAACAGGATCAGCCCCGCCGCCTGGAACATATAGACGTAATCGGTATAGAGGATCTGCCCGATCGCGGCGGTGTTTTCCACCTGGTCAGGCGCCGGCATGACAGCCGCGCGCATTTCCGGCGCGTCCTTGGCGAATATCCATGTGCCATAGGCCATGCCCAGTTCGGCGATCAGGATCAGCCCGATCAGCAGGCCGAGCGGTGTGTATTGCGCCACCGAGCCGCGCAGTTTGGCGAAATCCACGTCCAGCATCATCACGACGAACAGGAACAGCACCGCGACCGCGCCGACATAGACGATCATCAGCAGCATGGCGATGAATTCCGCCCCCATCAGGATGAATATCGCCGCCGCCGAGAAAAACGTCAGGATCAGCCACAACACCGAATGCACCGGATTGCGTGACAGCACCACCATCATTGCCGAAGCGACCGCTATGGCTGCGAAGAGGTAAAAAACCAAGGTCACTATGACCATTTTCTGTCCCTTTCTTTTGCCCCCGTTCCGGGTGGCGTATCGTTCACCGGTACGGTGCGTCCAGTTCAATATTGCGGGCGATTTCGGCTTCCCAGCGGGCGCCGTTGTCGAGCAGTTTTTCCTTGTTGTAGAAAAGCTCCTCGCGCGTTTCGGTCGCGTATTCGAAATTCGGCCCCTCGACAATGGCATCGACTGGGCAGGCCTCCTGACAGAAACCGCAGTAGATACATTTGGTCATGTCGATGTCGTAGCGTGTGGTGCGGCGGCTGCCGTCCTCGCGCGGTTCGGCGTCGATGGTGATGGCCTGCGCGGGGCAGATCGCCTCGCAGAGTTTGCAGGCGATACAGCGTTCCTCGCCGTTGGGATAACGGCGCAGCGCGTGTTCGCCGCGGAAACGGGGCGAGAGCGGCCCCTTTTCATGCGGGTAGTTGATCGTCGCCTTGGGTTTGAAGAAATACTTCATCCCCACTTTGAAGCCGCCGATGAAATCCTGCAGGAAGAAGTATTTTACGGCGCGGTTCCAGTCGATAGGTACCATCAGATCACCCTCCTACGGCCCAGCGGGCATAGCCCGGGACACCATATTGTGCAAAAGCGGCCACCAGAACGACCCAGCCGAGTGACATGGGCAGGAACACCTTCCACCCCAGACGCATGAGCTGGTCGTAGCGGAAGCGCGGAACCAGCGCCTTGACCATCGAGAACATGAAGAACAGCACGGCCATTTTCAGCACCATCCACCAGATGCCGTCCGCCAGCCCCGGGATCGGGGACAACCAGCCGCCGAAGAACAGCACCGACATCAGCGCGGTCATCAGCACCACGGCCATCAGCTCGCCGATCATATAGAGCAGGAACGGGGTGGAGGAATATTCGACCTGATAGCCGGCGACCAGTTCGGATTCCGCCTCGGGCAGGTCGAAGGGCGGGCGGTTGGTTTCGGCCAGGGCCGAGACGAAGAACAGCCAGACCATCGGCAGATGCGGCAGCCAGTACCAGCTGAACAGCCCGTAGTTGCCATCCTGCGCCCGCACGATTTCCGACAGGTTCAGCGAACCGGTGGAGATCAGCACGCCGACGATAATCAGGCCGATCGAGACCTCGTAGGAGATCATCTGCGCCGCGGAGCGTAGCGAGCCGAGGAAGGCGTATTTGGAGTTGGAGGCCCAGCCCCCCATGATCACGCCGTAGACCTCCAGCGAGGAAACCGCGAAGATATAGAGGATGCCGACGTTGATGTCGGAGACCACCCAGCCGTCGGCGAAAGGCACCACGGCCCAGGCCACCACGGCCAGCATGAAGGTGATCGCGGGGGCAAGGAAGAACACCACCTTGTCGGCCCCTGCGGGCACCACGATTTCCTTGACGATATACTTGATGAAGTCGGCGAAGGATTGCAGCAACCCGAAAACGCCCACCTGGTTCGGACCTTTGCGGATTTGCACGGCGGCCCAGATCTTGCGGTCCGCATACATCAGGAAGGCCAGCGCCACGAGGATCAGCACCACTACCAGCAGCGCCTGCCCGAGGATGACCAGAAACGTGCCGAAATAGAGGCCGAATGTGTTGATCATAAAGTCCATGTTCTACTCCGCCGCCATCGGTTTGCTTTGGCTGGCCAGGTGGCTCAGCTCCGCCATTACCTGACTTGCGCGGGCAATGGGGTTGGTGAGGTAATAGTCGGTGACCGCATTGACGAACGCACCCTTGCCGAGCGGTTTCGGCTGCGCCGCGACCCACTCGTTTTCCGGCACCTCGTCGATACGGGCCAGATGCGGCACCGCCGCGAACATCGCCTTGCGCAGTTGCGCCAATGTGTCGAAGGGCAGCGTGGCCCCCAGTTCGGCGGACAGGGCACGGATGATGGCCCAGTTTTCCTTCGCCTCGCCCACGGGGAAACCGGCGCGGTTGGCGTATTGGGGGCGACCTTCGGTGTTGACGAAGATCCCGTCCTCCTCGGTGTAGGCGGCCGCCGGCAGGATCACGTCGGCACGGTGTGCGCCGCGGTCGCCGTGGCTGCCCTGATAGATGACGAAGGGTCCGGCCTCGATATCCAGCTCGTCGGCGCCGAGGTTGTAGATCACCTCCGCCCCGTCCAGTGCGTTCAGCATGCCGCCTTCGGTGGTGAAACCGATGTCCATGCCGCCAACGCGGGCGGCGGCGGTGTGCAGGACCATGAATTTGGAACCGGTGTTCTCGACCAGTTTCTTGGCCGCTTCCAGAACAGCCTCGCCGTCCTTGCCGGTCAGGGCACCCTGCCCGATGATGACCAGGGTATTCATGTCCTTTGCCGCGCCGATCTGCTTGTCGGCCAGCGCCTGAAGCGCGGCGCGGTCGTCGCCGATGTGGGCGTATTCATAGGTGAGGTCGGCTGCCTCGCCCACCAGACCGATCTGCGCGCCGCGCAGCCATGCCTTGCGGATGCGGGCGTTCAGCACCGGCGCTTCAAGGCGCGGGTTGGTGCCGATCAGCTGGATCATGTCGGCGCTGTCGATGTCCTCGATGGTGGCCGTGCCGACGTAGCCGGCGCGGTCGTTGACCGGCAGGAAGGCCCCGTCCACACGGCATTCGACATTGCCGCCGGCGCCGTTGACCAGGGTTTTGAGGGCGAACATCGCCTCGGTCGAGACCAGATCACCGGCAATCGCCGCGACCTTTTTGCCGTCCACCGCGTCGGTGATGGCGGCGAAAGCCTCGGCCCAGGTGGCCGGTTGCAGCTTGCCCTCGCGACGCACATAGGGTTTGTCGAGGCGCTGGCGGCGCAGGCCGTCCCAGATGAAACGGGACTTGTCGGCCAGCCATTCCTCGTTCACGCCGTCATGATTGCGCGGCAGGATGCGTTTGACCTCGCGCCCCTTGGTGTCGATACGGATATTGGAGCCGAGGGCGTCCATGACGTCGATGCTCTCGGTCTTGGTCAGTTCCCACGGGCGGGCGGTGAAGGCATAGGGCTTGGAGGTCAGCGCACCGACCGGACACAGGTCGATGATGTTGCCCTGCAGGTTGGACTCGAGCGTGGCGCCCAGATAGGTGGTGATCTCCGCATCCTCGCCGCGGCCGGTCTGGCCCATGACACTCAGGCCCGCAACCTCGGTCGTGAAACGCACGCAACGGGTGCAGGAAATACAGCGGGTCATCACGGTGGCGACCAGCGGACCGAGGTCGAGGTCCTCTACCGCGCGCTTGGCCTCGCGAGTGCGCGAGAAATCGACGCCGTAGGCCATGGCCTGATCCTGCAAATCGCACTCGCCGCCCTGATCGCAGATCGGACAGTCGAGCGGGTGGTTGAGGAGCATGAACTCCATCACCCCTTCGCGGGCCTTTTTGACCATCGGGGATTTGGTTCTGACCACCGGCGGCTGTCCCTCGGGCCCCGGGCGCAGGTCGCGCACCTGCATGGCGCAGGAGGCGGCGGGTTTCGGCGGGCCGCCTACGACCTCTACCAGACACATGCGGCAGTTGCCGGCGATGGACAGGCGTTCGTGGTAGCAGAAACGCGGGATCTCGATGCCGGCCACCTCGGCGGCCTGCAGGATGGTCATGGCGCCATCGACCTCGATCTCCTGATCGTCGATGATGATTTTCTTGAGGTCGGTCATGGTTTACTCCGCCGCAATCGAGCTTACACGGCCCGTTTTCTGGTATTTTATCCGGTCTTCGATCTCGTTCCGGAAATGCCGGATCAGGCCCTGAATCGGCCATGCTGCCGCATCGCCAAGGGCGCAGATGGTGTGGCCCTCGACCTGTTTGGAGACATCAAGCAACATGTCGATTTCCTCCAGCTCGGCCTCGCCGGTCACCAGACGGTCCATGACGCGCATCATCCAGCCGGTGCCCTCGCGGCAGGGGGTGCACTGGCCGCAGCTTTCGTGTTTGTAGAATTTCGCCAGCCGCCAGATTGCCTTGATGACGTCGGTGGACTGGTCCATGACGATTACCGCCGCAGTGCCGAGGCCGGACTGCTGTTCGCGCAGCCAGTCGAAATCCATGATCGCCTCTTTGGCGATGTCGGCGGGCAGAAGCGGCACGGAGGAACCGCCGGGAATGACCGCCTTGAGGTTTTTCCAGCCGCCGCGCACGCCACCGCAGTGTTTATCGAGCAGTTCCTCGAGAGAAATCGACATGGCCTCCTCGACCACGCAGGGGTTGTTGACGTGGCCGGAAATGCCGAACAGTTTGGTGCCGTGGTTGTTGGGGCGGCCGAAGCTGGCAAACCAGTCGGCGCCGCGGCGCAGGATGGTCGGGACAACGGCGATGGATTCGACGTTGTTGACCGTGGTCGGCGCCCCGTAAAGGCCGACACCGGCGGGGAACGGCGGTTTCATGCGCGGCATGCCCTTGCGTCCCTCCAGCGATTCCAGCAGCGCGGTTTCCTCGCCGCAGATATAGGCGCCTGCCCCGTGGTGCAGATACAGGTCGAAATCCCAGCCGGAACCGGCGGCGTTCTTGCCGAGAAGCCCGGCGTCGTAAGCCTCGTCAATGGCGATTTGCAGGGCCTCGCGCTCGCGGATGAATTCGCCGCGGATATAGATGTAGCCCGCGTTGGCGCCCATGCCGAAACCGGCGATCAGGCAACCCTCGATCAGGGTGTGCGGATCGTGGCGCATGATCTCGCGGTCCTTGCAGGTGCCCGGCTCGGATTCATCGGCGTTGACCACCAGATAGCTCGGGCGGCCGTCGCTTTCCTTGGGCATGAAGGACCATTTCAGGCCGGTGGGGAAACCCGCACCGCCACGGCCGCGCAGGCCGGAATCCTTGACCTGCTGCACAATCCAGTCGCGCCCCTGCTGGATATAGCCCGCCGTGCCGTCCCAGGCGCCGCGCGCCATGGCGCCCTTCAGGCTACGGTCTTCCATACCGTAGAGGTTGGTAAATATCCGGTCCTTGTCGTCGAGCATCTTACTCTCCTTGCTGGCGTTGCCGCCACACCCTGAACAAAACGATCAGCGCCCACAGAAAGGCCGCCATCGCCGCGAGGTCGGCCAGAAACGCATAGCGCACCGGCAGCCCCATTTTTCCACCGAAGAAGTTGAGCGCCATCCAGCCCAGCATGGTCACAACGATCACGATCGAGGCCAATCGCGTCTGTGATTTCAACTGTTGGTCTTTGACAGTCACGTCTTCTCCGTTCCGGCGCTAGTAAACGCCGCCTTTATCCACTTTTTTCGAAAACGCCGTCTCGCCGCCTTCGGCCAGCGTTTTCGCCTGTTCCACCCAGTTGTCGCGCGTCACGCGGCCCTTGAAGCCCTGCAGGTTCTCGTCCACCCAGGCGACCTCGGCTTCGGTCCATGCCGCGATCTGGTCGAAGTGGAAAAAGCCCATTTCGTTGAGCATCTTTTCCATTTTCGGCCCGACGCCCTTGATTTTTTTCAGGTCGTCGCCCTTGCCGTCGCGCGCTTCGCTCAGGGCGGCGGGGCGGGCACCTGCCTCGGGAGCGGAAGGCTCTGCCGCCGGTTCGGGCGGGGTATCGGCGTTGATGCTGTCCGCAAGATCGGCAAGGGTTTCGCCCTCTGCGGTTGTGACCAGCGGTTTTTCATCGGCCTGCGCCGGTTCCGGCGCGGCCGGGGCCTCGACAGGTGTGTCCGTTCCGCTATCCTGTGCAACCGTGGCTGCCGGAGCCACCGCGGCGCTTCCGGTTTCGCCGCCACAAATTTTCTGTGCCAGCCACAGGCCAAGAAACAGAAGCACCAGAAACGCCAGAACAGCGATCCAGAGCGGAGCAACCGTGCCGATGAAATAGGCCAATACGCCGACGACCACAGCTGCAATAATGATCGAGATGATCATGCAGGTGTTGTTATTCTTTGTCATTATCCCTCTCCTCCCCGTTCAAATGCATTCAAATATTCCGGGGTCTCCCCCGACTGACAATCAACCCTTTGCAAGCTCGATTGCTTGCGCGACCCAGTTATCGCGGCTCACACGGCCCTTGAAGCTGACCAGATGCTGGTCGGCCCAGGCAACCTCGGCCTCTGTCCAGGAGGCGATCTGGTCGAAGTGATAAACTCCCGCCTTGTTCAGCTCTTTCTCCAGTTTCGGACCTACGCCCTTGATTTTCTTCAGATCGTCCGGCTTGCCGCCCCGCGCTTCGGTCAGAAGTTCGGGCTTGGTGCCTTCGTCCTCGATAGTGGCGGGTTCGGTTTCGGTTTTCGGTGCCGGCCTGGCCTTCGGCTTCGGCGCGGCTTTCGCCGGACCGCCCAGCCACGGGGTGCGCAGCGGGGTTTCGGTGCCGTCGATACGTTTGACCGTATCACCAAGCGCCAGTGCCAATGCAACGGAACCGTTGGCGGACTCGCCGGTTTTGTCCTTCAGAGTCGTTGGACCGCCGAGTGGTTCGGCGGCGAAACGGCCGTTTTGCGGACCGGGTGTCGGCACTTTGCCCGAAGCGAATTCTTTCAGCAACTCGCGGAATTTGTCGGCGGTCAGGTCCTCGTAGTAATCCTTGCCGACCTGCATCATCGGTGCGTTGGAACAGGCGCCCAGACATTCGACCTCTTCCCAGCTGAACAGGCCGTTCTCGCTGATCTGGTGCGGATGCTCGGCGATTTCCTCCTTGCAGACCGCAATCAGGTCCTCGGCGCCGCAGATCATGCAGCTTGTGGTGCCGCAAATCTGGAAGTGCGCAATTTTTCCAACAGGTTGAAGCTGGAACATGAAGTAGAATGTCGCAACCTCGAGCGCGCGGATATAGTCCATGCCCAGCATGTCGGCCACATATTCGATGGCCGGTTTCGACAACCAGCCCTCCTGTTCCTGCGCGCGCCACAGAAGCGGGATAATGCCGGAGGCCTGACGCCCCTCGGGGTATTTGGTCAGTTGTGCCTCGGCCCATTTCCGGTTGTCGGGGGTGAAGGCAAAACTTGCCGGCTGGTCATTGTGAAGGCGACGGAGCATTAGCGGTCGATCTCCCCGAAAACAATATCGATGGTGCCGATGATGGCGGCGACGTCGGCCAGTTGGTGGCCGGTGGCGATGTGGTTCACGGCCTGAAGGTGCGAATAACCCGGGGCGCGCAGCTTGGCCTTGTAGGGCTTGTTGGTGCCGTCCGCGACGATAAACACCCCGAACTCGCCCTTGGGGGCCTCGACAGCGGCGTAAACCTCGCCGGCGGGCACATGGAAGCCTTCGGTGTAGAGCTTGAAGTGGTGGATCAGGGCTTCCATCGAGGTTTTCATGTCCGCGCGTTTCGGCGGTGTCAGCTTGCCACGGGCCAGCACGTCCTCGCCCTTGCACTCGTCCAGTTTTTGTATCGCCTGTCGGATAATCTTGGTGCTTTCGCGCATCTCCTCCATGCGGCAGAGGTAGCGGTCATAGCAGTCGCCGTTCTTGCCCACAGGGATTTTGAAGTCGAATTCGTCGTAGCACTCGTAGGGCTGTGCGCGGCGCAGATCCCATGCAAGGCCGGAGCCGCGGGCCATGACGCCGGACATACCCCAGTCGGTGACGTCCTGCTGGCTGACCACGGCGATATCGACGTTGCGCTGCTTGAAAATGCGGTTTTCGGTCAGCAATTCCTCGATATCGTCGAGAATCCCGGGAAATTCCTCGGCCCATGCGTCGATGTCGGCCAGCAGATCCTCGGGCAGGTCCTGATGCACACCGCCGGGACGGAAATAGTTGGCGTGCAAACGGGCACCGCAGGCCCGTTCATAGAAAACCATCAGCTTTTCGCGCTCCTCGAAGCCCCAGAGGTTCGGGGTCAGCGCGCCCACGTCCATGGCCTGCGAACAGGTGTTCATGATGTGGTTGAGGATACGGCCTATTTCGGAATACAGCACGCGGATCAGGCTGGCGCGGCGCGGAACCTCGACTCCGGTCAGTTTCTCGATCGCCAGACACCATGCGTGTTCCTGATTCATCGGCGCCACATAGTCGAGGCGGTCCAGATAGGGCAGGTTCTGCAGATAGGTGCGGCTTTCCATCAGCTTCTCGGTGCCGCGGTGCAGCAGGCCGATATGCGGGTCGGCGCGCTCGACGATCTCGCCGTCCAGCTCCAGCACCATGCGCAGCACGCCGTGTGCCGCCGGATGCTGGGGACCGAAGTTGATCGAGAAATTGCGGATTTTCTGTTCGCCGGTCAGGACGTCGTTGTTGGAACCTTCCATGTTCAGGCCTCCTTCTTCTCGTCGCCGGGCAGGATGTATTCGGCACCCTCCCACGGGGACATGAAATCGAACTGGCGGTATTCCTGTGTCAGCTTTACCGGCTCGTAGACCACACGTTTTTCGGTCTCGTCATAGCGCAGCTCGACATAGCCGGTGGTCGGGAAATCCTTGCGCAGCGGGTGCCCCTTGAAACCGTAGTCGGTCAGCAGGCGGCGCAGGTCCGGATGGTTGGCGAACAGGATGCCATACATGTCGAACACCTCGCGCTCCGGCCAGTTGGCGGAGGGATGGACGGATACGATGGAATCAACCAGTTCGTCCTCGGCCACGGAGAGCTTCACGCGGATGCGCTGGTTCTGGGTCATGGACAGGAAGTGGTAAACCACATCGAACCGTTTCTCTCGGTCCGGATAGTCCACGGCGGTGATGTCGATCAGCGTCGTGAACTGGCACGACGGGTGGGTTTTCAGAAAATCGACAAAATCGACGATATGGGCCGGGGTAACGTAGACCTCCAGCTCGTCGCGGGGATTGATTTCGGCAGAAACCAGGGCATCGGCCTGCTTTGCCTCCAGAACCGAAACCAGATCGTTCAGTGCGTCACGCATTCCCACCCCTCCTATCGGGCGATTGTGCCGGTGCGGCGGATTTTCCGCTGCAACTGCAAAATACCATAGAGCAAGGCCTCGGCCGTCGGCGGGCAGCCCGGAACGTAGATGTCCACCGGCACGATCCGGTCACAGCCGCGCACCACGGAATAGGAGTAGTGGTAATACCCCCCGCCGTTGGCACAGGACCCCATGGACAGCACATAGCGCGGCTCGGGCATCTGGTCGTAGACCTTGCGCAGCGCCGGTGCCATCTTGTTGGTCAGCGTGCCGGCCACGATCATCAGGTCCGACTGGCGCGGCGAGGCGCGCGGTGCAGTGCCGAAACGCTCCAGATCATAGCGCGGCATGGAGGTGTGGATCATTTCCACCGCGCAGCAGGCCAGACCGAAGGTCATCCAGTGCAGCGAACCGGTGCGGGCCCAGTTGATGATCTCGTCCGTCGAGGTCAGCAGGAAACCCTTGTCGGCCAGCTCGTCGTTGAGGGCGGCTGTTGCGGCCTCTTTATCCGCGCCGGCGAAATTCTGGCTGGTGCTCAGTCCCATTCCAGCGCCCCCTTCTTCCATTCGTAAACAAAGCCCACGGTCAGCACACCGAGGAAGACGATCATCGACCAGAAACCGAACAGCCCGACATCCTTGAAGGCCACGGCCCATGGGAACAGAAAGGCGATTTCCAGATCGAAGATGATGAACAGGATGGCGACCAGATAGAAGCGCACATCGAACCGCATCCGCGAGTCGTCAAAGGCGTTGAAGCCGCACTCGTAGGCCGACACTTTCTCGGGGTCCGGATTGTGCACCGCCGCAAGCACGGCGGAGAGCGACAGGACAATCGCGAGAACGATAGCCAGTCCGATAAAAACGAGGATGGGGAGATATTCAAGTAAAAGGTCTTGCAAGGTCGCCTCTCCTTAGTACACGCGCACCGCATTTCAAGGGGCGCCAGAGTCGCGTCAGGTTTACTCCGCCCCCATGGAGAGGTCAACAGAACCAAGGGTTTCAAAGTGCTTTTTCTGTGATTTTGTAGCGGCGCGGCGAACCGGAGAAATGGCCGGAATCGCGGGGATTTCAGGCCCGAAAACGCGCACATACTATTGTATACATTAATGTATTTCACGCAAAACCGTCCGTCATCGGGTGAGTTTTTTCCGGTGCCGGCAACAACCGTTTTGCCGGCCTGCGAGGATTCGCGTGCGTTCGGGCATCCGGGCTGGTATGAGTCGCCCATGCTCGCGATCTTTCTGAAAACGCTTCCGTTCTTTGCCATCCTCGGCCTCGGCTATCTGGCTGCGCGACGGCACTTTGTCAGCGCCGAGGCCGTGGCCGGCCTGACCCGCTTTGTGTTCTATTTCGCCCTCTCTGCCATGATTTTCCGCTTTGCCGCACGCCTGTCGCTGGGCGAGGTGTTCCATGCACCCTCGGTGCTGGCCTATCTGTCGGGCACTCTGGCGGTGTATCTACTGGCGACAGGCGTTGCCCTGCTGCGGCACACCGGTGTGGAGGAGGCGGCGATCGAGGCGCAATCGGCGGCGATCGGCAATATCGGGTTTCTGGGCGTGCCGATGCTGGTCCTGCTGCTGGGTGCCGGAGCCATCGGGCCGGTGATGATCGTGCTGGCCACCGATCTGATCGTCTTCGGCAGTCTGATCGTCATCGTGGTGTCGGCCAAACGCGACGGGCGGGTGTCGCTGGCGGTTCTGGGATCGGTGGCGTCGGGGCTGGCGCGCAACCCGATGGTGATGTCGATGGCGCTGGGGCTGCTCTGGGCCGCGTTCGGCCTGCCCCTGCCCGATCCGGCGGACGAGTTTCTGGCCCTGCTCGGCGGCGCGGCCACACCGGGGGCGCTGTTTGCCATCGGCGCATCGCTGGCCGCCAAATCCGCCGAGCGCAAATCGGTTGCGATCTGGCTGTCCACGGCCAAGCTGGCCCTGCATCCGCTGGCGGTGGCGGTGGCGTCATTGCTGGTGTTCGATGTGCCGCCCTTCAGCGCCGCGGTCATGATTGCGGCGGCAGCGATGCCGACGGCGGGCAACGTCTATATTCTGGCGCAGCACTACGGGATTGCGCCCGTGCGGGTATCCTCGACGATTCTGGTTTCGACGGTGTTGAGCATCGCGACCCTGCCGGTCATCATCGCCGCCGTGTCCGGCTGGTAGCAATTCCGCTGGCGGGATAGAATGGTGCCCGGGGGCGGATTTGAACCACCGACACGCGGATTTTCAATCCGCTGCTCTACCCCTGAGCTACCCGGGCATCGGGAAGGCATCTCGCCTTGGGTGGGGGCGTTTTAGGGGAGATGGACAGGACTGTCCAGAGGTTTTCGCGCGAAATTCCGAGGATTTTCAGTGGCGGGTTTCCTGCTCCTCCGCACGGGCGATTTCCGCGTCTTCGGGCAGGTCCTCTTCGGTCGCGGGAATGGCGTAATCGCCTTTCAGCCATTTGCCGAGATCGAGATCGGCGCAGCGTTTGGAACAGAAGGGGCGATATTTCGGATCGCTGTCTTTTTGGCACATCGGGCAGCTCATGTCACAACCTCCGACAGGGGGAAACGTTCGCGTTTCCGTTGCAGTTCCAGATTGCCGAGCGGAGTCCAGCCGGCAATGATCGTATCGACGCCGTCGCGCCGGAACGCGGCCTTGAGCGCGCTCTCGATTTTCAGGCGGTCCTTTTTCGGCATCGGCGCGAAATCCACCGTGATCTGCCCGCCGAGACCGCGCAGCAGCAATTGCCGCGATATTTCCTTCGCCGCCGCAAGGTTGGTTTTCAGGCCTGCCGCGGGGGAAAAATCCCCGCCGGTGTTGACGTCGATGGCCACCAGCGCGGCGGTCGGCTCGACACTGATCCATGCGCTGTTGCCAAGGGGGACGCGCGGGGTTTGCAGGGCGTCGATGGCCTCCAGCACGCCGTGGTCCTCAAAACAGGTCGCGCTGTCGTCGGTCCGGTCCGGTTCGTCCCAGTCGCGCCATGCCCGGTCAAGCGCGGACGGGGCATCGAGAAGGAGTTCGGGCGTGGCCCCCTGCCCGTCCGCCAGCACCTGCCGCGCCAGCGTTAACATTCTGTTCATATCTTCGGCGATAATATCCCCGTCAACGCCGCTGCAGGCGGAGCGCAGGATCAGCCCCTCGGTGCCGCCCTGCATGGCGTCGTGGGCGATCAGCAGCAAACGGTCGCGCTCGGCCTCGTCGCGGATGGAGCGGGCGATATTGATGCCGGGATTGGCGGGGGGGA
>JALSHL010000066.1 GCA_026982255.1 Paracoccaceae bacterium
TTGGCGATCAACGCCTGATAGAAGGCGTCATAGGCCTTGGCGTTTTTCACCCGCACTTTCAGGATGTAGTCGATATCGCCGGCGAGGCGGTGGGCCTCCAGCACCTCGGGGCGTTCCTGCAGGGTTTTGAGGAATTTCGCCTGCCAGTCGGCTTCGTGTTCCGAAGTGCGGATCAGGACGAAGAAGCAGGCTTCCAGCCCCAGAGCCTCGGGCGATAGCAGGGCGGTCTGGCGGCCGATGATTCCGGCGTCCTTCATCTTGCGGATGCGATTCCATACCGGCGTCTTGGACGAGCCGGTTTTGCGGGCGATTTCGTCGAGGGATTGCGAGGCATCCTGTTGCAGCTCGGAAAGGATCTTCCGGTCGAGGGTGTCGATGCGGTATGTCATTTTTGCCTCTGGGATTTTGTGGAACGTATGTTTTATCGGATCGCTTGTTTTGGATTATATGTCCTATCTATTGCGGACATCTTGGCGATATTCGGGAAGATATTCTATATTACAGGGGAAAGCAATTCATGCCGGAGGCTGTCATGGCACATCAGGAAACCTACAAAGTCGTTCAGGCCCGTCGCGTGCGTGACGGTGCGAAAGTCTATCTGACCTCTTGCGATGCCTGGACGCCGGACGTCGGGATCGCCGAGTTTCTGCCCGAGGAGGGGATCGCCGAGTTTCTGCCCGAGGAAGACCACGACTGGCGGCTGGCCTTTGCCAACCGGCTGAGCGAGGTGGCCGATGCGGCGCTGGTGCCGGTGCCCTAATTCAGTCCTGACAGATTTCGAGGAAGGCCGGACCGAAACGTTCGGCCTTTTGTTCGCCGATCAGGCGGGCAAGGGCAGCCATGTCGGCGGGGCGCTGGCCGGCGATTTTGGCAAGCTGGGCGTTGGTGCAGAACATCGGTTTTTCCGTGCCGTGCGGGCCGTTGGCCAGTTCCAGTTGCGCCGCCTTCAGCCGGTCGAACAGGTCGCCTGCCGGACCGGTGGCCAGCTTGCGCCGTGCGGGGTGCTGGGGCGGCGGGGCCTCGCCGTTGATGACCTCCAGAAAAACCGTGCCGTATTTCTCCAGCTTTTTCGCGCCGACCCCGTTCAGACGGCTGAAATCGTCCAGCGTCACGGGGCGGTGGGTGGCCATTTCGATCAGGGTGCGGTCGGGGAAAATGACATAGGCGGGGGCGCGGGCGGCCTCGGCCAGTTCGCGGCGTTTGGCCTTGAGGGCGGAGAGCAGGGGTTCGTCCTCCTCCGCGATCAGGGCGGCGGGGGCGCGGCGGGCCGGGGATTTGCCGGCCTTGCGGATGGTGTCCATGCGCAGGTCGATTGTGGCCTCGCCGCGCAGGATCGGGCGGGCGGTTTCGGTCATGAACAGCGCGCCCATGCGTTCGCTGTCGGGGCGGATCAGGTCGTGGCCCATCATCTGGCGGAAGATGGCCTGCCACTGTTTGCGGTTGAATTCCTTGCCCACGCCGAAAGTGGGCAGTTGGTCGTGGCGGCGCGCCGTGACCTTGTCGGTGGCATTGCCGAGCAGGATGTCGATCAGGTGGCCGGCGCCGAAGCTCTCGCCGGTGCGCAGCATGGCCGAGAGCGCCTTGCGCACGGCGTCGGTGCCGTCGACGACCTCGGGCGGGGCGGTGCAGAGGTCGCAGTTGCCGCAGGGTTCGCTGTGCGTCTCGCCGAAGTATTCCAGCAGGTTGATGCGGCGGCATTTCAGCGCCTCGGCCAGACCGAGCAGCGCGTTCAGGCGGGCGTGGTCGGCGGCGCGGCGTTCGGGCGGGGCGAGGCCCTCGTCGATCTGGGCGCGGCGCAGGCGGATGTCGTCGGCGCCATAGAGCGTGAGGGTGTCGGCGGGGGCGCCGTCGCGACCGGCGCGGCCGATTTCCTGATAGTAGCTCTCGATGGATTTCGGCAGGTCGGCGTGGGCGACGAAACGGATGTCGGGCTTGTCCACACCCATGCCGAAGGCGACGGTGGCGCAGACGATCAGCCCGTCCTCGCGCTGGAAACGGGTTTCGGCAAGGCGGCGGTCGTCGGGGTCCATGCCGGCGTGGTAATGCAGGGCGGTGTGCCCCTCGGCGCGCAGGGCGTTGGCCAGCACCTCGGTCTTGTTACGGCTGGAGCAATAGACGATCCCCGCCTGCCCCTTGCGCGCGGCGATGAAATCGAGGAGCTGCCGGCGCGGTGAATCCTTGGGCTGGAAGGCCAGCGTCAGGTTCGGGCGGTCGAAGCCCTGGATGAAGGTTTCCGGCTGCTCGCCGCCGAAGAGCTTGTTGACGATCTCCTGCCGTGTTTCGGCGTCGGCGGTGGCGGTGAAGGCGGCGGTCTGGATATTGCCGAGCTGCTGGCGCAGTTCGCCGATTTTCAGGTAGTCGGGGCGGAAATCATGGCCCCACTGGGAAACGCAATGGGCCTCGTCCACCGCCAGCAGGGTGACGTTGATGCGGCGCAGAAGCTGCACGGCCCCGCCGTTGGCCAGACGCTCGGGCGCCATGTAGAGCAGTTTCAGGCGGCCGTCGTCGAGGGCCTGGAATACCTCTTCGGTTTCTTCCTCGGTATTGCCGGAGGTGAGGGCGCCGGCCTCGACCCCTGTTTCGCGCAGGGCGCGGACCTGATCGCGCATCAGGGCGATGAGCGGGGAAATCACCACGGTCACGCCTTCGCGGCACAGGGCCGGGAGCTGGAAGCACAGCGATTTGCCGCCACCCGTGGGCATGATGGCGAGGGTGTTTTTGCCGCTGTTGACGGCCTCGACAATCTCCGCCTGTCCGGGGCGGTAGCTGTCGAAGCCGAAAACCGATTGCAGGAGGGTTTGCGCGTTCATGCGCCCTGTTTAGCGGGCATGGAATCGCCCTGCCAGCGCTAATTGCGCAAAGGGGTCAGGCCGGTTGGCGGAAGAACCGTTTGCCGAAACGGATTGCCGGTCGTTCGATAATATACCATGTAAGCGCGCCGAACAGGGTGGAGCCGGTAACGGTAACCGCGAAAATGCCCAGAACCTGCCACCCGCCGACACCGGCGATGTTTTCCGTGCCGACCAGAAGCCGGATCCCGAGATAGACGAAAAGCGGGTGGAAAAGATACATGGAGAAGCTGTACCGCGCGATCGGGGCAAAGACGCGCGCCGACAGGGTGGCTTTCAGCCCCGCGAGGGCGCCGGTCTGCATCAGCACGATTACCGTGGCGATTGCCAGTGCGAAGCTCATGCGGCCGACCAGCAGGTCGGTGGCGGCGAACCAGGCGTTTGCGGGGGTAATCCGTGTATAGGGGTTGTGCAGAAACGGGATGGAAAGCCCGGCGATAACCAGTGCCAGCAGCGCAAACAGCACCGGTTTGCCGATGCGGCGCAGGCGGGTGCCCTCGTGCACGACCAGCCATGCGCCCGCCACGCCGAACATGAACTGGCCGGTGCGGACCGGCATGGAGACATACATCTGCTTGTAGAAGGCGGCAATCGAGTCCTCCATGGAGGCCAGTTTCAATTCGATCAGGGATTTTTCCAGTATTTCCGGATGTGCGGTGACGGTGGCGTGGCTCCACCAGATCGCGAGGGCCGCAAACAGGCCGACAAACAGCAGCGCAACGGAGGTCCGGCGGATCAGGAAGATCAGCAGCGGGACGACAAGGTAGAATTCCAGTTCGACCGAGAGCGACCACGACCACGGGATCACGATGTTCATGGCGTCGAACCAGATATTATAGGCGAAAATATTGCCGAGCAGCCGCTCCCATGTAACCGTCGGGTCGATCATGGCCAGCATCAGGGCCACAAGGTAAAGCGGGTATATCCGGAAGAAACGGTGGGTGTAGAATTGCCGGATGTTCAGCGTGCCGGTTTTCAGGCGCTTGGTGAACAGTTGCCATGACAGCAGGTAGCCGGAGAGAACAAAGAAAATATCCACGCCGAGGTCGCCGCGCCGCACCACGTTGAAAAACCGTGGCAGACTGTCGGAGAATTGCAGGAAGCCCTCGACAGCGGGGAATTCGGGGCCGAGGAAATACCAGCTGTGGAAGGCCAGCACTGCCAGGATGGCGATGGCGCGCAACCCGTCGAGTTCCGCCATGCGGGTTGTTCCAATGTCGCGCAAACCACTCACCTGTAGTTTTTTCCGGAAGGTAGCGGAATGTGATTCCGCCATCAACCGGGGAATTCCGGCGGCTATAGTGCGCCGGTGATTTCGCGGAACATCGCCAGATTCTGTTCGTTGGAGCCATCCTCGCGGAAGCCGCGGTCGGCGGAGTTGACGGCGATCACCACACCGGCAGGCTCGTTGATATAGATATATTGTCCGTAGACGCCGCGCGCGAAGTATTCGCCTTCGGTGTTGTCGGCGGGCACCCACCACTGGAATGCATAGCGGGTTTCGCCCGGCGCGGTCGGGGCGCTGGGGCGGGTGGAGGCGATCACCCAGTCGCGCGGCACGATCTGTTGCCCGTCGACCGCGCCGCCGTTCAGGAACAGCAGGCCGAAACGGGCGTAGTCGCGGGTGCGCAGGTTCAGCCCGCCGAGGACAAAGGCCACTCCGTTGCCGTCGGTCAGGTAGTAGGGGGCGGCCTCCAGCCGGAGCGGGGTCAGGAGCTTCTCGCCCAGCAGTTCGGGGATCGGGCGGCCGGTGGCGCCGCGGATGACCATGCCGATAACATGGGTGTCGATGGAAACGTATTGCCATGCCTCGCCGGGGGCGCGGTCGCGGCCGGTCAGGCCGGCGGCGAAACCGTCCATCGAGCCGCCCATGGCCAGCACGCGGCCCATCCTGTTGATGTCGGATTTGAAGTCGAGGTAGTCCTCGTTGAAGGTCACGCCGCTGGCC
>JALSHL010000067.1 GCA_026982255.1 Paracoccaceae bacterium
CTGCAGGCCCTCAATGCCTCCGGCATCATCAAGGGGGCGACCGTGCGCCTCGACCGGCAAAAGCTGGGTCTGGGGCTGGTGGTTTTCGTGATGATCCGCACGCGGCACCATTCGGCGGACTGGCTGAAAACCTTCCGCCGTCATGTCTCCACCCTGCCGGAGGTGGTAGATTTCTTCCGCATCGGCGGCGACTACGACTATCTGCTGAAGGTGGTGACCGGGGACATGGCCAGCTATGACAAGGTCTACCAGCGCCTGATCGAGGGGGTGGAGCTGGACTCCGTCACCTCCTATTTCGCTATGGAAGCGATCGAGGAACAGCGCCCGCTGCCGCTGTAGATTCGGCGACCGGCCCGAACCCGCTTTTTGCTCCACTAAACTAGTTTAGTGGAACCGGACCGCCTCCGGAAACCCACCTGCCCGATCATGCCAAACCGCCGAGAAACCCGTATTTACCTTTCATAAATCCCCCTCCACTAAACCGGTTTAGTAGAACCACGGAGGATATGACGATGAAACCCAGCAAGCATCACGAGACCCTCGCCGATCTGTTCGACGCACTCGGTCACAAACGCCGGCAAATGATCTGCACAGTTCTTCTGCAACATGCTCCGCAAGGGCTGCCGTTCGAACGCTTGCAGGCGATAACCGGCATATCCGCCTCTACCCTCAGCCACCATCTCGCCAAAATGGATCGCGGCGGCCTTCTGCGTCGGCGACAGAAGGGGCGCTTCACATGGCTGTCCATGGACCTTTCGCGCATACACCGCCTGCCGCGCGAAATCGGGGCAAACAAAAAGGGCCACGCCATCGGCGCAGCCCTTCCGTAAACTTTGGCGAAAAACCTTAGTTTTTCGCGTAGAACTCGACCACGAGGTTCGGTTCCATCATCACCGGATACGGCACGTCCGACAGGCTCGGCGTGCGGATGAATTCGCAGGTCAGTTTGTTGGTATCGACGTTCAGGTATTCCGGCGTGTCACGCTCGGCCGAGGCGATTGCCTCCAGAACCAGCGCCATCTGTCGGGATTTTTCGCGAACGGCGATCACGTCGCCCTCCTTCACACGGTAGGAAGCGATGTTCACACGCTTGCCGTTGACCGTAACATGGCCGTGGTTGACGAACTGGCGTGCGGCAAAAACCGTCGGCACGAACTTGGCGCGGTAAACAACGGCATCCAGACGGCGTTCCAGCAGACCGATCAGGTTTTCACCGGTATCGCCCTTGATCCGTTCGGCGTCGGAATAGATGCGGCGGAACTGTTTCTCGGTGATATCGCCGTAGTAGCCTTTCAGCTTCTGCTTGGCGCGCAGCTGCGTGCCGAAGTCCGACAGCTTCTGCTTGCGGCCCTGACCGTGCTGGCCCGGACCGTATTCACGGCGGTTGACGGGGGATTTGGGGCGGCCCCAGATATTTTCGCCCATGCGGCGATCGATTTTATACTTGGCAGCTGTACGTTTAGTCACGAGCTGGATCCTTTCAACAGTATGAAAGGTGCTTTCCTAACCCGGCCTCATTGCCGGATGACAGGTTTCCCCTTGCGGGGTCCACAAACACCAAAATGCCGCTCCCTCGCGGGACCGGATGGCGGGGTTATAGGGATTCCGGCAGGGGAGTCAAGCACCCCTCAAACCGTCGCCGCAACAGCCCATGCCATCATGCCCAGCCCGACATGGCCGACCGTCCAGACGATCGAGCGCGTCAGCCCGACCGCTGTGATATAGGCGGGCACATAGGCCACGCGCGCCAGCAGAAAAACCCACGCTCCCCATGTCGCCAGACCGCCCGGATCGGACAGCACCGACAACAGCGCCAGCGGCAGGAACACGAACAGCGCCTCGTTCATATTCTGCAAGGCCCGCGCCGCCCGTCCGGCATGAACCGTCAATTCCAGCGGCTCGTCCCGCGGTCCGCCGGCATAGCGCATCACCTCCGGCCCCTTCGCCCGCGACATGATGGCCGAGGGTAAAAACGTCTGCACCACATAAAGCGCCAGCACCGCCAGTATCAGATAAACCATGCCGTCCCCCGACAAAAAAGGGCGGAGCCCCGGCCCCGCCCGTTATTCTTATTTGTTGGCCTTCAGCCAGGCCATCACCGTTTCCGGCGAGGATTCGCCGTAAGGGTCGTCGCCGTGGTTGTCCTCGCGCCCCGGCTCCTCGAACCAGGCCTCGATCACCCCGTCGTTGACGATGGCGGCATAACGCCAGCTACGCATCCCGAACCCGATGTTGGACTTGTCGACCAGCATACCGATCATGCGGGTGAACACGCCGGCCCCGTCGGGAATAACCTTGACGTTTTCCAGTTTCTGGTCCCAGGACCATTTGTTCATCACGAAAGTATCGTTGACCGACATCACATAGATCTCGTCAATCCCCAGTTCGCGGAATTCGGCCGCATTCTTCTCGTAACCCGGCAACTGATAGGTCGAACAGGTCGGCGTAAACGCCCCCGGCAGCGAAAACAGGATAACCCGTTTGCCTTTGAAATAATCGTCGGTGGTCATGTCCTGCCAGCGGAACGGGTTGTCACCGTCGATGGATTCGTCGCGCACGCGGGTATGGAAGGTTACGTTGGGAACTCTTAATCCGGCTTTCATGGCACAGGTCCTTCTGGGTTGGGTTGAATCGCGAACCCTCTAAACCGGGCCGTAGAAGTTTTCAACCGGCAAAGCGTCACGCACACTCGGTGATGGACGCGGCGCACCGGATCGGCTACCTCTGCGCCATGCTGTCCTATCAACACGCCTATCACGCCGGCGGCCCTGCCGACCTGCACAAACATATCGCGCTGGCGGAGCTACTGGCCCTGCTCACCCGCAAGCAGCGCCCGATTACCTATATGGAAACCCATGCGGGGCGCGGGCTCTATGACCTCGCCGCCCCCGAAAGCCTGAAAACCGGAGAAGCCGCCGAGGGCATCGCCAGAATCACCCTGCCCGATTGCCCCTTCACAACCGCCCTGCAATCCATCCGCGCCCGCCACGGTGAAACCGCCTATCCCGGTTCTCCGGCCATCGCGCAGGCCCTGTTGCGCGCCGATGATAAAATCCATCTGATGGAACTGCACCCCGCCGAATTCGCCGCCCTCAAACGCAACATCGACAGCGCCGCCATCCACCGGCGCGACGGCTACGAAGGCATCCTCGCCCTCGCCCCGCCCAAACCGCGCAAGGGGCTGGTGCTGGTCGACCCCTCCTACGAGGTCAAATCCGAATACCTGCAGGTCGCCGATTTCACCCGCAAACTGATGGCCAAATGGCCCGAAGCCACGGTGATGATCTGGTATCCGATATTGCGGGCCGCGCGGCACCGCGAAATGCTCGACGCTCTGAAACTGCCCTTCATCAAGGACGAGGTGACGTTCGACCTGAAAGACAACAAGGGCATGACCGGCAGCGGCCTTGCCCTTGTCAACGCGCCCTACGGTTCGGACGCGGTGTTCACCGGAACCCGCACGCTCGGCGCGCCGGTTCTGCGCTGACTACTGGATTTTCTGCCAGGTCATCGCGCGGCAGAAAATCGCCACACAGCCCTCGACCTTCAGCAGGTTGCCTTCCAGCGTCATCTTGGAGTTATAGGTCTTGTCACGGTCCGGCGCCCAGATCTTGCCGCCGCCCCACTTGCCGTTGCCCTTGTCTTCCATGTTCCAGACAATCGGCTTGCCGAGGTTCTCGTATGCCGGATCCATCGTTGCGTCCGCGTTGTATTTGCGGATGATCGTGCCGCAGGTCAGCTCCGCATTATCCGCACAAGGTCCGAGCTCGACATGCAGAAAGCTGCCCGTATCCCCCGGCTCGGTCTGGTATACGCCGGTCAGAACAGCGGCATTTGCCAGTCCCGGCAACAGCAGAGCTATCATCAAAAGCAGTTTTTTCATTGGTTATTCCTCCCTGGTTACGCCCCCCATGACACTAAATCGCAGGCCTCAGGTCAACATTAACCTAAAGGCAGCTTGCCAGTCCCCGCTTTCGCGCGGTATTGGAAACGCGAAAATAACCGGAGCAAGCCCATGATCCTCTATCCCGCCATCGACCTCAAGGACGGCAACTGCGTGCGCCTTTACAAGGGCGAGATGGATCAGGCCACCGTGTTCAGCAACGACCCCGCCGCGCAGGCGCTGGAATTCCAGAAGGCCGGTTGCGAATGGCTGCACCTCGTGGACCTCAACGGCGCTTTCGCCGGTGAACCGGTCAACGCCGCACCGGTCGAGGCGATCCTGAAAACCTGCGATATCCCCGCACAGCTCGGCGGCGGCATCCGCGACATCGCCACAATCGAACGCTGGCTGGACAAGGGGCTGGCCCGCGTCATCCTCGGCACTGTCGCCGTGCGCGACCCCGATCTGGTGAAACAGGCCGCCCGCCTGTTCCCCGGCAAGGTCGCCGTCGGCATCGACGCGCGCAACGGCATGGTCGCGGTCGAGGGCTGGGCCGAAACCACCGACACCACCGCCCTCGATCTGGCCCGCAAGTTCGAGGACGCCGGCGTCGCCGCCATCATCTACACCGACATCGACCGCGACGGGGCCATGCAGGGGCCGAACGTCACCGCCACCGCCGCGCTGGCCAACGCCGTTTCCATCCCCGTCATCGCCTCGGGCGGGGTTTCCTCGATAGACGACCTGAAGGCGCTGAAAAACTGCGGCGCACCGCTGAACGGCGCGATCTCGGGCCGCGCGCTTTACGACGGCGCCATCGACGTGGCGCGGGCCGCGGCGTTTCTGAAAGGGTAAGCCATGCTGAAAAC
>JALSHL010000068.1 GCA_026982255.1 Paracoccaceae bacterium
GCGTCGATCCCGACAGCTTCCTGACCGAAGTGCACGAGCTCGACCTCTCGGTCATCCCCGAGGCCCCCGACCTGCGCGCCGCCATCGCCGCCCTGCCGGGGCGCAAGATCATCTATACCAACGGCTCGCGCGCCCACGGCGAAAAGGTCAGCGCCGCGCGCGGCCTCGAAGGGGTGTTCGATGCGATCTACGGAGTCGAGGACGCCGGCTACATCCCCAAGCCGGCGACCGAAGCCTTCGCCAAAGTTTTCGCCACCGACGGGCTGGCCCCCGAAACCGCCGCGATGTTCGAGGACGACCCCCGCAACCTCGCCATCCCTTTCGATCTGGGCATGAACACGGTTCTGGTCGGATCGCACGAGGCGCCGCATATCCAGCACCGGACCGGCGACCTGACGGAATTCCTCGCAAAACTGGTTTAGAAACCCCGCGCTTGCCATTGGAAACACAGTCAATAATCGATTTCCTAACAAACCACTAAACCGGTTTAGTGGTTTTATTAACCCTCTTGGCGGCTTATCAACCCTCGCTCAAAAGCACATTCGACTCTACATCCCCCACCCCCGGCAGGGTCATGATCCGGCGCCGCAAAATCCGCTCGAAGTCGCTCAGGTCCCGCGCCACCACTTTCAGGCGGTAGTCATAGATCCCCAGCACATGCTGCACCACCTGCACCTCGGGAATCGCCGAGACCGCGCGCTCGAAATCCTCCAGCGAGACCCGCCCCTTGGCCGCCAGCTTCACCCCCAGATAGACCACCACGTCGAACCCCAGTTTCCCGCGATCCAGCACGATCCGCCGCCCGAGGATCACCCCGCCCTCCTCCAGTCGCCGGATCCGCCGCCACGCTGCCGGTTGCGACAGCCCCACCAGCGCCCCGACCGCCGCCGCGCTCAGCCCCCCGTCACGCTCCAGCGCCTTCAGAATGGCGCGGTCCGTATCGTCCAGATCGATCATATGGGCAGCCTCTCGGTATTCTTGACCTCGGAGACCAGCATCAGCGCCTCGATATCCGCGATATGCGGCAGCGCCAGAATGCGGGTCTTGTAGATTTCCTGATAATGCGCCAGATCGCGCGCCCGCACATCCATGCGGATATCCACCCGCCCGAGCAGGGTCTGGATGCCGCCGACCTCGGGAATCTCCCGTGCGGCGCGGATAAATTCGTCAAAGGCATTGCCCGCCGTCTTGTCCAGCGTGATGCGCAGGAACACCTCCACCGCCAGCCCCAGCGCGCGATAATCAATCACCGCCCTGCGCCCGAGGATCACCCCCGCCGCCTCCATCTTCTCGATCCGCCGCCAACACGGACCGGCCGAGACCCCCGCCCGTTCCGCCAGATCGGCCATGGAAAGCGTCGCGTCCTCCTGCAACAGCCGCAGCAGGCGGCGGTCGATGTCATCCAGTTGCATGATTTTTTCCGGTTTTGCCAAATTCAGGAATATATTTCCCGACTATTTCGCATATTTCCCCAAAAATGCAAAGCCTATACCGTCAAAACATCTATCCTGCCGACAGTCACACACCGCAGAGAGGAAAAAACCATGCGCGTATATTATGATCGCGATTGCGATATCAACCTGATCAAGGACATGAAGGTCGCCATTCTGGGCTACGGCTCGCAGGGCCACGCCCATGCGCTGAACCTGCGCGACTCCGGCGCGAAAAATGTCGTCGTGGCACTGCGCGACGGCTCGCCCTCCGCCGCCAAGGCCGAAGCCGAAGGCCTGAAGGTCATGGGCATCGCCGAAGCCGCCGCCTGGTGCGACCTGATCATGTTCACCATGCCCGACGAGTTGCAGGCCGACACCTACAAGAAATACGTGCATGACAACATCCGCGAGGGCGCGGCCATTGCCTTTGCCCACGGCCTGAACATCCACTTCAACCTGATCGAGCCGAAAGCCGGCGTAGACATCATCATGATGGCCCCCAAGGGTCCGGGCCACACGGTGCGCGGCGAATTTGTCAAGGGCGGCGGCGTCCCCTGCCTCGTGGCGGTCGATACCGACGCCACCGGCAAGGCCATGGAAATCGCCCTGTCCTATTGCTCCGCCATCGGCGGCGGCCGCTCGGGCATCATCGAGACCAACTTCCGCCAGGAATGCGAAACCGACCTGTTCGGCGAGCAGGCCGTGCTTTGCGGCGGTCTGGTCGAGCTGATCCGCATGGGCTTCGAAACCCTGGTCGAGGCCGGTTACGAGCCGGAAATGGCCTATTTCGAATGTCTGCACGAGGTCAAACTGATCGTCGACCTGATCTACGAAGGCGGCATCGCCAACATGAACTACTCGATCTCCAACACGGCGGAATACGGCGAATATGTCTCCGGCCCGCGCGTGCTGCCCTACGAGGAGACCAAGAAACGCATGAAGGACGTCCTGACCGACATCCAGAACGGCAAATTCGTGCGCGACTTCATGCTGGAAAACGCGGTCGGACAGCCCTCTTTCAAGGCCACCCGCCGCATCAACGACGAGCACCAGATCGAGGAAGTCGGCAAACAGCTCCGCGCCATGATGCCGTGGATTTCCGCGGGCAAACTGGTCGATCAGGAAAAGAACTGATTGCACGTTCACACTACTGCGATATACACGCAACCTGCCGGAAATCTCCGGCAGGTTGCAATATTTTACAAGGTCCCGCCATGTTCAGAACCGTTTTTCCCGCCATTATAGCCGCCACTTTCTTTGCCGGTTCCGCACTGGCCGAATCCTATAAATGCCAGATCGAGAACTACGGCCGCCCCGTCAACTTTGCCGGAGGTTTCCAGGCCCAGAAAGAGTTGCTAAAAAGCTGGATGCCCTACGAGGTATTCTACGTCGTGACCGATGGCGATCGGGCCACGCTTTATCACAGCGGGGATCTGGAAATCGAATCCCGCAGTTCGAACGTCGAGGAAAACACCCTTGCCTTCACTTTCCGCGATTATCCCTATGCCGATGGCGGCTCCTCGCGTTTCCGGGACACACGGTTTACACTGTCTCTCGACAGTATGGATTTCTCGATCCGGCTGAAGATGAACCCCGGCCCCAGATACCGCAAGTCCGGCGGCAGCGCATTCGGCTCCTGCCAGCGCGAATAGCCCCGTTCAAACGCGCAAACGCACCCAGACCGCCACCACGGTAGCGGCGGAAATTGCCAGCAACCCGATCGCCTGGTTCCAGAGCCGGCGCCAGCGCATCCGCTGTCGCAATTCCGCCCCGCGCCAGCCGGCCTGCCGTATCCGGTAGGCGAAGCGGACCGACAGCGCCATCACCAGCGTCAGCGGAGCCAGCAACATGAATACGGCCATGAACACCTCGGAACCGAAATAGAACCCGAGCGTTGCCACCCCCGCCAGCATAAATCCGGCAAAACCGGCAAAAACCACGCCCCCGCGCTCGAAGTAGTAGATCAGCCGGTGCACATTGATATCAACCAGCGCATCCAGATGCTCCGCAAAAACCCCGCCCTGCCTATCGGCCCGCACAATGGCATCGAACGGCACACCGATAGTCCAGTGGGCGGTCATCGACCATATGATGACGGTCAGTATCCAGTACCACAGGTTCCAGAAACTGTTCAGGTCTATATATCGGAAAAACTCCACATCCGCCCCCTTCGATGGACGCAATCTATCCCTGCCTGCCGCAGATTCAACCGGTTTTATCCAAAACCCCTTGTGCCGACCCGCCGCGCCGTGGCATTTCGGGATGAAAGCAATCTTGCGAGGCCCGCCATGAACCCGATTCACGCCCCCTTCCCGCTCGGCCGTTCCCGCCGCCTGCGCCGCACCCCGTGGATGCGCGATCTGGTGCGCGAAACCACGTTGCAGGTCTCGGACCTGATCTGGCCGGTTTTCATCCGCGAGGGCGAAGGCATCCGCGAACCGGTCGCCTCGCTCCCCGGTGTGGACCGTCTGAGCATCGACAACGCGGTAATCGCCGCCGAGGAGGCAGCAACCCTCGGCATTCCCGTCATCGCCCTGTTTCCCTATACCGATCCGGCGAAAAAAACGCCGGATGCGGCCGAGGCATGGAACATGGACAACCTCGTCAACCGCGCCACCCGCGCCATCAAGGCCAGGGTGCCGGACATCGGCATCATGCTCGATGTGGCGCTGGACCCCTATAATTCCGACGGTCACGACGGGATTGTGCGCGACGGGGTTATCCTCAACGACGAAACCCTGATGGCGCTGGAAAAACAGACGCTGGCGCAGGCCGAATCCGGTGCCGATATCCTCGGTCCCAGCGACATGATGGACGGGCGTATCGGCGTGATGCGGCAGGCGCTGGAACGCAACGATTTCACCGATGTGGCGATCATGAGCTACTCGGCCAAATACGCCAGCGCCTTTTACGGCCCGTTCCGCGATGCGGTCGGGGCCAAGGGAGCGCTGAAGGGTGACAAGAAAACCTACCAGATGGATTTCGGCAACACCGACGAGGCCCTGCGCGAGGTTGCCAAGGACCTTTCCGAAGGGGCCGACATGGTGATGGTCAAACCGGGGATGCCCTATCTGGACGTCTGCCAGCGGGTGAAATCGGAATTCGGCGTGCCGACCTTCGCCTATCAGGTCAGCGGCGAATACGCGATGATCTGCGCGGCGGGGCAGAATGGCTGGATCGATCAGGACGCGGCCATGCTGGAAAGCCTCGGCGCCTTCAAGCGGGCCGGATGTGACGGGATACTGACCTATTTTGCCAATCGCACGGCGCG
>JALSHL010000069.1 GCA_026982255.1 Paracoccaceae bacterium
GCCTGCATGAACAGGGCTGTTGCCCCGCGCGAGCCGGTGGAACCGGCAACGATTACCGGATGGGCGGGCGGTGCGATCTGCCACAGGCGGGCGTAGCCCTCGGCCACGGCGCGCTGGCGTTCCTCGGGGTCCGGCGCGTTTTCGGGGCGGTGGTTGCCCCAGTAGTCGCCGAGGATTTCAAGGAACCGCAGCGAGCGTTGCCAATGGGCGGACTGGTGGCCGGTGTCTATAGTGTGCAGGGCCTCCAGCGCCACGCCTTCGCCCTGAAAACTGTCGAGCAGCGTGCCGAGGCTGGACGCCAGATCGAACACGGCGGATTCCGGTGCCACGTCGGGCTGCTGTTCCACATAGGCCGCAACCAGCCGCGCCAGTATCAGGCGACGGCGCAGCGGCGGGATGGCGGCGGGCAGGTCGGCACCCGGATCGCCGGACAGATCGGTAATCACGCGGATATCGGGCAGCAGGCGCGCACCGTCGGCGCAGAGAATATCCTCGACCCGGCGGGCGGAACGGCGGGTGTTGGTATAGATCACCACGCGGGCCAGCGCCTCTGGCGGCTGGCCCTCCAGCCGCGCCAGCAGCCCGTCGACAAAACGCCCAGCGAAATCCACGCCGAGCGGCAGGGCAAAAACGCGGGGATCGGGCGAAGGGTCAAACACGGGGCGGCGGTCCTGAACAGCGAAGGGTCGCGGGAGAGTATTACCTATGCGGGCAGGCTTGCCAACCACTCCCAGCCGCTTCCGTGCGGGTTTATGGTCAGGCGACGGTCCTCGGACTCGAGCGAGGGGATGGCGAAATCCAGTTCGAGGCGGCGCGGAGGGCGGACGGCGCCCAGACGCTCCGGCCACTCGACCAGCGTGATGGCGGAATCGAAGGCCTCCTCCAGCCCCAGCTCCACCAGCTCGTCGATGTGGCAGAGACGATAGAGGTCGGCGTGCCAGATTTCAGCACGCGGGCTGTCGTAGGTCTGCACCAGCGTGAAGGTGGGCGAGGGCACCTCTTGCGCCGGACCGGTCAGCGCCTGGATGACACCGCGCGCGAAATGGGTCTTGCCCGCCCCGACCGGACCCGAAAGCAGCAGGCAGTCCCCCGCCACCAGATGCACGGCAAAGGCCTGCGCCAACGCGGTGGCGTCACCGGCGGTTTTCAGGGTGGTTTCCATGTGTCAGAGTTTACCCTGACGGATCAGCATATTGGTATAGGAAATGCTGAACAGTTTGCTTTCGAGCGAGATGTCCGTGGTCAGGTCCTGCAACACGATCCGCGATTCCGAACCGGCAGCATCGGCCACGACCCAGCCCGCCAGTTTTATCGGGTTCTGGTCGAAAATCATCAGCATGGTGCCGTTGTCCGGTTCTTCGGGGTCGAACATCATCATGAAAATCTGGTTGTTGCGGGTCTCGATCAGGCGCACGAAACGGGATTTCGTGACGTCGATGTCCTGACGCGACAGCAACGACAACGGGGTGCTGGATTGCGGATAGACCTGCGGCCCGCGGTTGGATTTGCGGTCGTAAACCGCCAGCGCCTCGCCGTCGGCAATAACCATCGCGGGCGAGGGCGGATCGTATTCGAACCGCATCTTGCCCGGTTTCTGCATATAAAAGGTGCCGGTCGAGGTCGATCCGTCGGCGTTTTCCTGCACGAAACGGGCCGAAACCGAGGTCATCTCGCTCAGATAGCGGTTGATACCCGACACCACATCGTTCTGCGCGCCGGCGATACCGCCAAGCGAAACCAGAGGAGCGGCGATGAGGGCCGCCAGAAGAAATCGTCTGTTCATGGGTTCAATATATTCCTGCCTGCCGGTTATTCAAACCGCCATGGCCGATAACCGCTTACTGGATTTCCGGCACGAGGACCTCCCGCTTGCCGACGTGGTTGGCGGCGCTGACGACACCGTTTTCCTCCATCTGCTCCACCAGCTTCGCGGCCTTGTTGTAGCCGATCGACAGCTTGCGCTGGATGTAGGAGGTCGAGCATTTCCGGTCGCGCGCCACGATCTGCACCGCCTGATCGTAAAGCGCGTCCTCGCCGTTGGTATTGCCACCCAGCCCGAGCAGCGCATCGACGTTGGCTTCGGCCTCGGCCTCCGGTCCCTCGACCACGCCGGAGACATATTCCGGCTCGCCCTGTGCCTTGAGGTAGCTGACGATTTCCTCCACTTCCTCGTCGGAGACAAACGGACCGTGAACGCGGGTGATGCGGCCGCCCCCGGCCATGTAGAGCATATCGCCCATGCCCAGAAGCTGCTCGGCCCCCATCTCGCCAAGGATGGTGCGGGAGTCGATTTTCGATGTAACCTGAAACGAGATCCGCGTCGGGAAGTTGGCCTTGATCGTGCCGGTGATCACATCGACCGAGGGGCGTTGCGTCGCCATGATCAGGTGGATACCCGAAGCGCGCGCCATCTGGGCCAGACGCATGATGCAGGCCTCGATCTCCTTGCCCGCGACCATCATCAGGTCGGCCATCTCGTCCACGATAATGACGATGAACGGCATGGTTTCGGGCAGATACTCCTCGGTCTCGAAAACCGGTTCGCCGGTGGCGTCGTCGAAACCGGTCTGGACGGTGCGGGTGAAGGCCTCGCCCTTGGCCATCGCCTCGCGGACGCGGCCGTTATAGCCGTCGATGTTGCGCACGCCCATCTTGGACATCTTGCGATAGCGTTCCTCCATCTCCGCCACGGCCCATTTCAGGGCAACGACGGCCTTTTTCGGATCGGTCACAACCGGCGAAAGCAGGTGCGGGATGCCGTCATAGACCGACAGTTCCAGCATTTTCGGGTCCACCATGATCAGTTTGCACTCGTCCGGCCCCAGCGAATAGAGCAACGACAGGATCATGGTGTTGATGCCGACGGATTTCCCCGAACCGGTGGTGCCGGCGATCAGCAGGTGGGGCATTTTCGCCAGATCGGCCACGACCGGCTCGCCGCCGATGTCCTTGCCCAGCGCCAACGGCAGTTTGGCCTTGGAGCCGTCATAGGCGGTGGAGGCGATGATCTCGCGGAACAGCACCATCTCGCGGTTTTCGTTCGGCAGCTCGATCCCGATGACCGAACGGCCCGGAATGGTGGAGACACGGGCGGAAAGCGCCGACATGGAGCGGGCGATATCGTCCGACAGGCCGATCACGCGGCTGGCCTTCAACCCCGCCGCCGGCTCCAGTTCATACATGGTAACCACCGGACCCGGGCGGACCGAGACGATCTCGCCCTTTACGCCGTAATCATCCAGCACGTTTTCCAGCATACGGGCGTTCTGGTCCAGCGCCTCGTCACTCAGGCTGTGACGGACGATTTTCGTCGGGTTCTGCAGGAAGGACAGCGGCGGCGGCTGATAGCCTTCGCCCTCGGGTTCCAGCGCGAGACTCGGCTGTTCCTCCTTGCGGGCGCGGGGGCTTTTGGCGGCCTTTTTCGGTTTCGGGTGCTGCACCCGCGGCACGGGGTTTTTCAGGACCTTCGGACCGGCGGTCAGGGGCGGTTCGTCGTCGATGACCGGATCGAATTGCGTGACAGCATTCCCGTAAAGCGGAATATCCTCGGCACGCTCTGCCTCCTTGCCGGTGCGGGCGCGCACGGCGGCGGCGATCTTGTCGCTCAGGCGGGCGCTGCCTGCGGTGACGGGGGGAGCGGCCTCCTCGACTACATCGGCGGCTTTGCGGGCCTTGGCCTCTGCGGCCTTCTGGCGACGGACCTCGCGCGCCTTTTGCGCGGTTTGCAGACTCTTGGCGCCGAGGAAGGCCAGAACGGCAACCAGAACCACCCAGAGCTTGCCCGCCAGCCAACGCAGGCCGGAATAGGCGGTGACAAACCCGTGCCACATGCCGCGGCCGCAGGCCTTGCACTCGGCCCAGTTCATGCCGAGCGTATAGGCGGCAGTAAAGGCGGCAACCAGTGCCAGCACCACGGTCGTAACCAGCAGGGCCAGCGTCAGGTTTCCGGGGATCAGGTTGAGGATGAAGCCGAGGGTCGCATCCCCGGCAATCCCGCCCAGCCCGTAATCATAGGCCCAGCCCGCGGGCGGCACATTGGCCGAGGCAAACACCGCCAGCGTGATGATCCCCAGCGGCACCAGCGTGCCACGCACCAGCGCACGCTCCTCGCCCCGATGCAGCATCAGGCGCAGGCCCCAGACCAGAAACGCCACCGGCACGCCGAAAGCGGCCCAGCCCAGCGCCCGGTGCAGCGGGTCGGCAATATAGGAGCCGACCACGCCCAGCATATTCCGCGGCGCGGCATCCGTCGCGGTGAAAAAGCTGGGATCGTCGGGGGAATAGGTGAACAGCATCGCCGCAAAAGCCGCACCAATCAGCAGAAGCAGAAAGCCCAGCGCCTCGATCCCGCGTTTGCGCATGGCGGCTTCGGCCTTTTTGCCGACCAGCTTCTTGCGTTTCTTCGGTGTTTTGCGTGCTGTCAATGCCATTGCCATACCTTAAATATCCCCGCCCAACTCGCGGCCCAGACAGGCGCGGATCGCGTTCAACCCGCGCTCCACATCGCCCTCGTCGGCCACCAGAGCCACTCTCAAATACGCTTTACCCGGATTACCGCCCCCCAGCCGCGCGTCCGTATCGCGCG
>JALSHL010000070.1 GCA_026982255.1 Paracoccaceae bacterium
GTCATGACCGAGGCGGTCAAGGGGATGTCAGCGAACATGGGGCGGCTGACCTATGACGTCAACCGGGCGTCCTATGCGTTTACGCAGCCGCTCAGTTACATGTGGGGCAACGGCTTCCCGTTTTAGGGCGGCCGCACGGAAGCAGGAAAGGGAATAGCGGGCGGCAATTGTCGGGAGATAAACGCCATAAAGAGAATTAGAATATTCTAATCTTGCAATATACGCCGATCCGGTTTATACAGATAGAAAACGTAAATTGGCAGGAGCCGCAAAAACAGGCCCGCCGTATAACAAGACCGAGGGAATAGCTCGCGGAACGAAATAGGGAGAGAGTGATGCCGGGTAAGAGCCGCCTTGCTGCTGGAATTGTAATGTTTGTGACCCTGATGGTTCCATTGGTTTCCTTCGCGGAAGGGGAGGCACCTGCGGCAGGCGGAGAATTCCGGACGGCAACCGTCGGCATCACCCGGATCGGTGGCAGCGCGATTGTCGGCGGCACGGTTATTCCTTTCAAGGAAGTTACCCTGAACGCGCAAATCCCGGGTCGCGTTACCTTTCTGGCCGGTGCCGAGGGACACAGGGCCTCGGAAGGCGAAATCCTTTTGAGTATCGATGACGAGGAAATCCGGGCGCAGCGGCGTGCGGCGCTGGCGCAGATCAGCCAGGCGCAGGCGGCTCTCGGCAATTCCCAGATGCAGTATTCGCGCGAACTTTATGCGCCCCGTATCAATTCCCTGTCCGGCTTTCCGGGGATGGGCATCCCGTCGACCTTCGACCAGTTTTTCACGCGCGGTTTTTCGGAAATGCTCGGCCAGTCCAACTCCGGTCTCGAACGGCAGGCGGATCTATATGCACAGGGGGCCGGTGTCAATCAGGCGCAGGCACAGCTGATGCAGGCGCAGGCCAATCTCGATGCGCTGGATGCGCGGTTGCGCGATGCCAGCTCGATTGCGCCGTTCGACGGTATTGTCATCCGGAAAATGGTCGAGGTCGGGGATACGGTGCAGCCCGGCATGCCGTTGTTGAAATTCGCCTATACCGATTATCTGCGCATCATTGCCGATGTGCCGGTGCGTCTTGCCGCGGGGCTGGAAGAAGGCATGCTGGTTCCCGCGCGCCTCGATGCCGGTGGCGAAACGGTCGAGGCGCGCGTGGCGCAAATCTATCCGGTGGCCGATCCCGAGCGCCATACCGTAACCGTGAAATTCGATCTGCCTTACGGCACAGCCGGCGGGCCGGGCATGTATGTCGAGGTCACCGTGCCCGACGGTTCGGTCCCGGTGCGCGCGCAGCCGGCCCTGCCGCCCGAGGCGCTGGTCTGGCGCGGCTCCCTTCCGTCGGTGTTCGTGCTGGAGGACGGCAAGCCCTCGTTGCGTCTGGTGCGGGTCGGCTATCCGTTGCCTGACGGTCGTGTGTCGGTGATTTCCGGCCTGTCCGGTGGCGAACAGGTCATTCTCAACCCGTCAGCCAATCTCGTTTCCGGTGGAAACTGAGGCGTGTGGCGCAAGGGGAGGATGACATGAGCGATCAGCAAAACACTACAAACGACGCGGCGCACGGGACGAAGCTCGGGCTGGCCGGAAGTCTGGCGCAGGCGTTTATCAATTCCCCGCTGGCCCCGCTGCTGCTGTTCGCCTTTCTGGCACTTGGCGCGCTGGGTCTGGTGATGACCCCGCGGCAGGAAGATCCGCAGATTTCCGTGCCGATGGTCGATATTTTCTTCAGCTATCCGGGGGCTTCGGCCAATCAGGTTGCCTCGCTGGCGACAGATCCGCTGGAACGGCTGATGTCCGAAATACAGGGCGTGAAGCACGTCTATTCGCAGTCGCAGCGCGGCAGCGGCATGGTGACGGTGCAGTTCGAGGTCGGGGAGTCGCTGGAAAGCTCGCTGGTCAAGCTGAACGATAAAATCCAGTCCAATCTGGACAAGATTCCGCCCGGGGTTTCGCGCCCGATGATCAAGCCGAAAGGCGTCGACGATGTGCCTGTGGTGACGCTGACGCTCTGGTCGCACGAAGTGGACGAGGCCGCGTTGCGCTCGCTCGGTCTGGATGTGATGCAGCGGCTGAAAGAGGTCGAGAACACCTCGCAGAGCTTCATCGTCGGTGGCCGTTCCGAACGCATCAAGGTCGAGGTTTTCCCCGAGCGTCTGGCCGGTTTCGGTATCGGTCTGGACCAGTTGGCGCAGACCATCCGCAACGCCAATTCCGAGCGCGGGGTCGGCACGGTCGAGATGGGTAACAACACGTTCACCCTGTATACCGGCGCGTTTTTGCGCTCGGCACAGGACATCGAGAACCTGATGGTCGGTGTCGCCAACGGCAGCCAGATCTATGTCCGCGATGTGGCGCTGGTTACCGAGGGCACGGACGACGCCACGAATTTTGTGAACTACTACACCGGACCGGCTTACGAGGGAGAGGGTGAACTCGCCCCCGTCGGCGCCCCCGCGATTACCATCGCGGTGGCCAAGAAGGGCGGGTCCAATGGCGTGACCGTGGCCGACGATGTTCTGGCCTATGTGGACCGGCTGAAGGGCAGCCTGATCCCCGACAATGTGCATGTGGAGGTCACCCGCAATTATGGCGAGACCGCCAACGAGAAGGTTAACGAACTGATTTTCAAGCTGTTCGTCGTGACCGGCGCCGTGACCGTTCTGATCTGGCTGGCGCTTGGCTGGCGCGCCTCGATCGTGGTGCTTGTGGTGATTCCGGTAGTTATCCTGATGACGGTTTTTTCGGCGTGGCTGCTGGGTTACACCATCGACAGGGTGAGCCTGTTCGCGCTGATTTTCTCGATCGGGATTCTGGTGGATGACGCGATCGTGGTGGTGGAAAATATCTATCGCCGCTGGCTGGAACAGGGGGAATGCACGGACACCTGCAACGTCGATGCGGTGCGCGAGGTCGGCAACCCGACGGTTCTGGCGACCTTTACCGTGATCGCGGCACTGCTGCCGATGGGGTTCATTTCAGGCATGATGGGGCCGTATATGGAGCCGATTCCGGCACTCGGCTCCGTGGCCATGCTGCTGTCGCTGTTCGGGGCCTTTGTCTTTACCCCGTGGCTGGCGCAGCGTATCCGCCCGTCGCTCGCGACCCTCGACCGCGCGCTGGAGAAAGAGCACAAGCAGACGAAATGGTTGCGCAAAATCTATGACCACACGCTGGTGCCGCTGATCGAGAACCGCATGAAGGGCTGGGTCTTTGCACTGGTCACCGTGGCGATATTCTTCCTGAGCCTTGCGATGTTCCAGACCAAGGCCGTGACGGTAAAAATGCTGCCGAGCGACAACAAGACCGAATTCAACGTGGTCGTGAACATGCCCGAGGGCACCTCGCTTCCGGCCACGGCGAATGTGGTTGGGCGCCTGGCCGAGAAACTGCGCACGGTCCCCGAGGTAACGGCATTGCAAAGCTACGTCGGCACCGCCTCGCCGTTCAATTTCAACGGTCTGGTGCGCCATTCCTATCTGCGCCAGCAGAGCTGGTATGCCGATATCCAGGTGCAACTGGTCGAAAAGGGCGAGCGTGACGTTTCCTCCAGCGTGCTTGCGGCGCGGGCGCGCGATATGCTGACCCCGATTGCCGAGGAGCTGGGCGCGCGGATACAGGTGGTCGAGATGCCGCCCGGACCGCCGGTTCTGCAGACGGTTGTGGCCACGATTTACGGTCCGGATGACGAAACCCGCCGCGCGGTTGCTGCCAGTGTCGAGGATCTGTTCCGGCAGGCGGAAACCATCGTCGATGTCGACAGCTACATGCAGATGCCCTACGAAAGCTGGCGCTTCGTGATCAACCGCGAAAAAGCCTCGCGCCGCGGGGTGTCGGTCGAGGACATCAACCGGCAACTGGAAATGGCCATGGGCGGCTATACGCTTGGCGACGGCAAGATGGAACGCTCGCTGGAGCCGCGCTATATCATCCTGCAAATGCCGCTGGCGCTGCGCAGCGATTTCGGGCGGCTGGGGCAGCTTCCGGTGCCGACGGCGAACGGCACGATGATCCCGCTGACCGAACTGGGGTATTTCGAGCCGTTCCAGATGGACGACATCGTCTATCACAAGGACCTTCGCGCCGTGGAATATGTCACCGGAGAGGTTGCCGGACGTCTGGGGGCGCCGATCTACGGTATTCTGGAGCTGGAAGGGCTGCTGGACGACTATGTCGCGCCGGACGGTGTGCGGGTCGATACCAACTTCACCGGTCCGCCGGAGGACAGCCTGCGCTCCTCGCTGGAATGGACCGGCGAGTGGACCGTGACCTACGAGACCTTCCGCGACATGGGGATTGCCTTCTCGATCGCGCTGGTGCTGATCTATATTCTGGTGGTCTGGGAGTTCGGAAATTTCACCATTCCGGCCATTGTCATGGCGCCGATCCCGCTGACCCTGATCGGGATCGTGCCCGGACACTGGCTGCTGGGGGCGTCCTTTACCGCGACCTCGATGATCGGCTTTATCGCGCTTGCGGGGATTATCGTGCGCAACTCCATTCTGCTGGTGGATTTCTCGCGTCAGGCGGTCGAGCAGGGAATGGACGTCAAGGATGCGGTCATCGGCTCCTGTCGCACCCGCACCCG
>JALSHL010000071.1 GCA_026982255.1 Paracoccaceae bacterium
CCGCCTCGCGGGCATGGGCGGCTTCGACAATCTTGCTTACGATCATCTTGGCCTCGTTCGGGTTTTCCTCGAACCACTCGCTCAGTTTTTCGTTTACAAGGCTTTCGACCACCGGCCGAACCTCGGAAGACACCAGTTTATCCTTGGTCTGGCTGGAAAACTTGGGGTCAGGCACCTTGACCGACAACACACAGGTCAACCCTTCGCGGGCATCATCGCCGGTAAAGGAAATCTTTTCGCGTTTGGCGATGCCGCTGGACTGGGCGTAACTGTTGATCGTGCGGGTCAGCGCGCCCCGAAAACCTGCCATATGGGTGCCGCCATCGCGCTGCGGGATGTTGTTGGTAAAGGGCAGCACGTTTTCGTGGTAGCTGTCGTTCCACCACATGGCCACCTCGACGGTTATGCCGTCCTTTTCCCCTTTGAAAAAAATCGGATCAGGCAGCATGCCGGATTTGGACCGGTCCAGATAGCGCACAAATTCGCGCACGCCACCCTCGTAAAACAGATCGGTCTTTAGGGGTTCGGCGGGGCGCTCATCAGTCAGGATAATCCGCACGCCGGAATTCAGGAACGCCAGTTCGCGCAGACGGTTTTCCAGCGTGTGAAAATTATAGTCCAGATTGGAAAATGTTTCGGTCGAGGCCATGAACCGCACCTCGGTGCCCGTGCGATCGCCGCAATCGCCGACCACCTTTAGCGATTCCACCGTGTCACCATGCTCAAACCGCGCAACGTGTTCCTTGCCATCGCGCCAGATGCGCAATTCCAGCCATTCGGACAGGGCATTCACCACCGAAACACCAACCCCGTGCAGACCGCCCGAGATTTTGTAGGAATTGCTGTCGAATTTACCGCCGGCGTGCAACTGGGTCATAATAACCTCGGCTGCGGACACGCCTTCTTCTTCGTGAATTCCCACCGGAATCCCGCGGCCGTTATCGCTGACCGATACGCTGGAATCCGCGTGGATAATGACGGTTACGGCGTCGGCGTGACCCGCCAGAGCCTCGTCAATACCGTTGTCCACAACCTCATACACCATATGGTGCAGACCCGAGCCATCATCGGTATCCCCGATATACATCCCCGGGCGTTTGCGAACCGCTTCTAACCCTTTGAGAACCTTGATAGAATCCGCACCATAATCTTCGGGATTCTTATTGTCGTCAGCCATACGCGCAATCCTTGTTCGTTTGGCTGATTTATACGGGGTTTATAAAGGAATGTCACGAGTCTGACACAATATTTAGGGGTGTTGAGGCTAGAGGTGAACCGATTGTGTATAGTGCAAGTGCAAACGGTTTGCCTCATCCCATAGATGTTGGGGTTCACCCTCTTTTCCGGCCGTTGCCAGCCATTCCTCGGCGGCCTGCGTTTCTTGCAGTATCAGAGCATCCAGCAAAGGGTCGGATCCCCCGACTTCGGCCTTCTCGCGGGCCTTTCTCTTTAGGGTGGTCATATGCTCCAGCGCGGCAGTTTCCTGAATAGACAGGGATACCCCCTGCACCAAATCCGCCATTGCCATCGGCGGCATGGGCTGATCGTGCAGACGCATCCAGCGCAAGGCCAGCGTCGGGCGCAATGCGTAAAAATACCGCTTCAGACGCAAACTGCCGTCAGGGTTCACAAGGCGGCGTTGTTGCCGGCGCAGCATGGACAGATAATGCCACGTCACCGATTTGCGCGTCAGGGCACGGCGGCTGAAATCGGTCAGATCGGCAATAACCCCTTCAGCCTCATGATACCGGATCGGGGATTGCAACCATTCCCCGATCACCGCGTTTGACGACAAGGCAAGGGTCAGGGCCTTGCTTAATTCCCAGCCGGACAGGTCCAGTTCATCATCTATCGGGCGCTCGATTACATCGCGCTTTTTGCCAAGGGTCAGATGCCAATCAACCGGACGCGCATAAACAAAGCGCACATCATAATCGCTGTCGGGGGAATGGAACCCCCAAGCGCGCGAACCGGATTCGATTGCGAACAGGATTTGCACGTTTTCCTCGGTGGCAATTTCATTCAGCCGATCAACGATAACCTTTCGCATATCAGCGCTAACCGCATCACTCATACTTTGCCCTCTTGAATGTTTGAAATGCCGTTTTCCTCGGTCACTTGCAGATACATCGCCCGATCCCCCAGCGCCGTGAACAGCTCCGCGCCGGTGCCTGTCATCCATGCCTGCGCACCCAAAGCGCAGATTTCGTCATAGAGCGCGGCGCGGCGGTCGGCGTCCAGATGGGCGGCGACCTCGTCCAGCAGCAGGATCGGCGGGGCGCCCACCTGTGCCTTTAGCGCCCGCGCGTTGGCAAGGATCAGCGACACCAGCAACGCCTTTTGCTCGCCGGTGGAACAATCGCGCGCCGGCACGCCCTTAGCGGTGTATTCGGCGAACAGATCGGCGCGGTGCGGGCCGGTCAGGGTGCGACCCGCCATCAGGTCGCGCGGGCGGCTTTGGGCAAAGGCATCGAGCAGTGAGGTTTCGTCCATCAACGCGTCCGAGCCTTCTGGGTGGATCAGGGTCAGGGTGGCGGTCGGAAAGGATGTCTCGGCCTCGGCCTGTGCGGCGACCAACTGTTCCAGCGCGGTCAAGCGGTTGCCGTGGATTTCGGCCCCCGTGCGGGCCATTTGCGTCTCTAACGCGGCGTACCAGCCCGCGTCGCGCTGCCCATCCTTCAACAACCGGTTACGTTCGCGCATGGCTTTTTCATAGGTCAGGACGGCCTCGGCGTGGGATGGCGTAAAACTCATCGTCATGCGGTCCAGAAACCGCCGTCGCCCCTCGGCCCCTTCGGTCCACAGCCGGTCCATTGACGGCACCAGCCACAGCACCCGCGCAATGCGGCCCAGCGCCACCTGCGACGCGACCTTGCCGTCAATCCGCACATTGCGCGAAGCCCCGCCCTCGGACCATGTTTCGACCTCGTGCATCTGGTGCTGGCTTTGCAAAATCGCGGTGATCTTCCAGCCCAGCGCCTCGGGCTTGCGGGTCATTTCATCGGCGGTGGCGCGGCGCAGACCACGGCCGGGCGACAGCATCGACACCGCTTCCAGAATATTGGTTTTCCCCGCCCCGTTCGGCCCGTAGATCGCCACGGGCCGCGCGTCCGGCGCCAGAACCAGCGCCTTGTGCGAACGGAAATGCGAGAGCTTCAGCTCTTTTACACGCAGCTCGGTCAAACGCGCATCGGCATCACGACATAGACGGCCGAGGTATCATTCCCCTCGCGCATCAATGTCGGGTCACCGGAAGAATTGAACATGAACACGGCATTTTCGCGATCTACTTGCGAGGCGATTTCCAGCAGGTATTTCGCGTTGAAACCGATCTCGAGCGGCTCGTCCCCATAAGCCACGGCCAGTTCTTCTTCGGCGGCGCCGCTGTCAGGGGCGTTGACCGACAGGATCAGCCGGTCTTCGTCCAGCGACAGTTTCACGGCGCGCGAGCGTTCGGATGAAACCGTGGCCACACGATCAACCGCCTTGGCGAATTCGGCAGCGTCCACTTCCAGTTTCTTGGTGTTTCCAGTGGGGATAACGCGGGTGTAGTCGGGGAAAGTGCCGTCGATCACCTTGGAGGTCAGGGTGATACCCGGCGTGGCAAAGCGAACCTTGGTTTCCGATACGGACACGGCGATTTGCACATCGTCGTCTTCCAGCAGTTTTCGCATTTCATTCACGGTTTTACGCGGCACGATCACGCCAACCATATCGGCAGCGCCTTCGGGCAGATCGGCATCGACACGGGCCAGACGGTGGCCATCGGTGGCCACGCAACGCAGCACCTTGCCGCCTTCGGCATCGGCCACATGCATATAGACGCCGTTCAGATAGTAACGGGTTTCTTCGGTGGAAATGGCGAATTTGGTTTTATCAAACAACCGGCGCAGCACGTCGGCCTTGGCCGAAAAGTTGGCGGCATATTCCGAGGACGCCATCACGGGGAAATCTTCTTTGGGCAATGTCGCCAGCGAAAAGTTCGAGCGCCCCGCCTCGATCGTCAAGCGGCCCGAGGTGCCGTCATCGGTCAGTTGCACCAGTGCCCCGTCCGGCAGTTTGCGCACGATTTCATGCAGCATCACGGCGGAAACCGTGGTGGCACCGGCGCGTTCGACCTGACCGGTGATCTTGTCCACTACCTCGATATCCAGATCGGTGGCGCGGAAACTGACGGTTTCACCCTCGGCCTCGATCAGCACATTGGCAAGGATCGGAATGGTGTTGCGCCGTTCAACAACGGATTGCGCCTGTGCGACGGCCTTTAGCAGGTCTGCGCGCTCGATACTGATTTTCATTCCCATCGCTCCTACAGGGTATCGGGGCGCTGAAATTAACCGATTTCACGCCCCGCTCAAGTCTTTTGTTGGAATGTCCGCCGTATTGGCCTGCGCGTCAAGCGTTTAGGCCTCCAACGCGCGCCTTAACAGGTCCAGATCGTCGGAAATCTGGCTATCGATTGCCTTCAGCTCTTCGATCTTGCGCACACCGTGCATAACCGTGGTGTGATCGCGCCCGCCAAAGCGTCGGCCGATTTCCGGCAG
>JALSHL010000072.1 GCA_026982255.1 Paracoccaceae bacterium
ATGGGCTATGATCGCGTGCGGGAAATTTACGCCCACGCCATTGCCGGAAACTACCGTTTCTTTTCCTACGGCGACAGCTCGCTGTTGCTGCCGCGAAACGACACCTGATGTCGCAAACAGCGGCGACGGTGTGCGCCGCCTGCCTAGACTGGGCCAACTCTGACGCGGGAAAGCCATGACCTATATCCTGAAAAACGCCTGGGCGTTGCTGCTCGGCATGTTGTTGCTGATGGCCGGAAACGGCTTGCAGGGCACGCTTCTGGGCATCCGCGGCGATCTGGAGGGCTTCTCGCCCGCTACCATGTCCTATGTCATGTCCGGCTATTTCCTCGGCTTCCTCGGCGGCTCGAAAATGGCGCCGATGATGATCCGCCGCGTCGGCCATGTGCGGGTATTCGCGGCGCTTGGCTCGCTGGCCTCGGCGGTGTTCATCCTGTTCCCCGTGCTGCCCGATCCGGTCCTCTGGACCCTGATGCGCATCGTCGTCGGGTTCTGCTTTTCCGGCGTTTACGTCGTCGCCGAGAGCTGGCTCAACGATGCCGCCACCAACGAAACCCGCGGGCAGGCGCTTTCGGCCTATGTCATTGTGCAAATGGCCGGAATCCTGTTCGCGCAAGTGATGCTGAACTTCGCCGATGTCGGCGGCTACACCCTGTTCGTCGCCATGTCGGTGATGGTCTCGCTCTCCTTCATGCCGATCCTTCTATCGATCAGCCCGGCGCCGGTATTCCACGCCTCCAAACCGATGAGCATGGCGCAGCTTTACCGGATATCGCCCCTCGGCACGGTCGGAATTTTCCTGCTCGGCGCGATCATCGCCACCCTGTTCGGCATGGCCCCCGTCTACGGCACGGCCAAGGGGCTGAGCGTCGCCGAAATCTCGATCCTCGTCGGCATGATCTACCTCGGGGCATTGCTGTTGCAATACCCCGTCGGCTGGCTGTCGGACCGTGTCGACCGTCGCCGCCTGATTATCTATATCACCGTGATCGGCGCGCTGGGCATCGCTATCGCCATGCCGTTCCTGTCTTTCCCGCCGGTCGTTTACGCGCTGACGTTTTTTGCCGGCGGTTTTGCCAGTCCGCTTTACTCGCTGTTCATCGCCTATACCAACGACTATCTGGAGCCGGACGACATGGCCTCGGCCTCCGGCGCGCTGATCTTCCTGAACGGGGTAGGGGCGAGCGTCGCGCCGATTCTCGCTGGTCTGGCCATGGCGCGTTTCGGACCGGACAGCTTTTTCGTCATCATCGCGGCGCTGTTTGCCGCCATCACCGGCTATGCGCTCTATCGCACCACGCAGCGCGAGGCGACGCCGGTGGACGAGACCTCGGCCTACGCGCCCGTCCTGCCGCAAGCCTCGCCCATTGCGGTCGAGGTGGCGCAGGAGGTTGCCATCGAAATGGCTGAAGAAGAGGTCGAAAACGAGGCGGATTAGCCAAAAAATGCCGTTACGTTATTTTTTTCTTGGAAAATGGAAAAAATCTGTTTTCATGTTTCTGGGCATTACGGGCGAGGAGCAGAAAAATGCACAAGCAGGCAGCCGAGATCCTGGAATTCTGGGAAGGCATCGGAGCGGAGGGCTGGTATGCCGTTTCCGAAGAGCTGGACAACGAAATCCGCGAGCGTTTTCTGGAGCTTTGGCACGACGTGCGCAACGGGGCGCACAAGGACTGGCAGTTGCATGCGGATGAATGCCTTGCCCTGATTATCCTGCTGGACCAGTTCCCGCGCAACATGTTCCGCGGCAGCGGCGAGAGTTTTGCCTCCGACCGCATGGCGCTTTGTATCGCGAAAAAGGCGCTGCGGCTGAATTTCGACCAGCAGATCGAGCCGCCGATGCGCAGTTTTTTCTATCTGCCTTTCATGCATTCCGAGTCGCCCTGCGATCAGGACGAGGCGGTGCGGGCCTTCAAGACCCGCATGCCGGCCGGCGGCAACATGCTGCACGCCCGCGCCCACCGGCAGGTGATCCGCGACTTCGGCCGCTTCCCCTACCGGAACGAGGCGCTCGGCCGCCCCTCGACCGCCGAAGAGATCGCCTATCTCGAAGCGGGTGGCTACGGATATACCGTAAAAAACATGAGCGAGTAGGGCTGTTCCATTCGGCTCTGGCCGCGCGGAAAAATATAGTTTAATACTAGACTAAATTTCCAAACGCGGAGAATCCCATGTCGAACGCTTCCTATGATGTCCTCGTTATCGGCGCCGGTCCCGGCGGTTATGTCGCCGCGATCCGTGCGGCGCAACTCGGCCTGAAGGTTGCGGTGGTGGAGCGCGAACACCTCGGCGGTATCTGCCTGAACTGGGGCTGCATCCCGACCAAGGCGCTGCTGCGTTCGGCGGAGGTGTTTCACCTGATGCAGCGGGCGAAGGATTTCGGGCTCACCGCCGATAACATCGGTTACGATCTGGAGGCTGTCGTCAAACGCTCGCGCGGAGTGGCGAAGCAGCTTTCGGGCGGGGTCGGGCATCTGCTGAAAAAGAACAAGATCGCCGTGATCATGGGCACCGCGAAAATCGACGCGCCCGGCAAGGTGTCGGTCAAGACCGACAAGGGGACCGAAACCCTGACCGCAAAAAACATCATCCTCGCCACCGGCGCGCGGGCCCGCGAGTTGCCGGGGCTGGAGGCCGACGGTAATCGGGTCTGGAGCTACAAACACGCGCTCAACCCGCCGCATATGCCGAAAAAACTGCTGGTCATCGGCTCGGGTGCCATCGGTATCGAGTTCGCCAGTTTCTTCAACACGCTGGGCGCCGACACCACGGTGGTCGAGGTCATGGATCGCGTGCTGCCGGTAGAGGATGCGGAAATATCGGCCTTTGCCAAAAAGCAGTTCGTCAAACAGGGTATGACGATCATGGAAAAATCCATGGTCAGGCAACTGGATCGCGGCAAGGGCAAGGTGGTCGCGCATATCGAGTCGGACGGTAAGGTCGCGAAACAGGAATTCGACACGGTGATCTCCGCCGTCGGCATCGTCGGCAATGTCGAAGGGCTGGGGCTGGAGGCGCTCGGTGTCAAAATCGACCGCACCCATGTTGTCACCGATGAATATTGCGGCACCGGCGTCGCGGGGCTTTATGCCATCGGCGACATCGCCGGCGCGCCGTGGCTGGCGCACAAGGCCAGCCACGAGGGCGTCATGGTGGCGGAAAAAATCGCCGGCCTGAAACCCCATCCGGTCAAGCCCGAGGCCATCGCCGGCTGCACCTATTGCCACCCGCAGGTCGCCTCGGTCGGCTATACCGAGGCGAAGGCGAAGGAGCTGGGCCATGACATCAAGGTCGGGCGCTTCCCCTTCATCGGCAACGGCAAGGCCATTGCGCTGGGCGAGCCGGAGGGCATGATCAAGACGGTATTCGACGCGAAAACCGGCGAATTGCTCGGCGCGCATATGGTCGGGCCGGAGGTGACCGAGCTTATTCAGGGCTATATCGTCGGGCGCAAGCTGGAGACGACCGAGCAGGACCTGATGGAAACCGTTTTCCCGCATCCGACCCTGTCCGAGGCCATGCACGAGAGCGTTCTGGACGCATACGGGCGGGCGATCCACTTCTAGAACGCCCCTGATCCGGCATACAACGTTCGGCGTTATCCCGTTGAAGTATCGGTGAAAAACGGGAAAGTTGCCAGTTGGCAATTTTTCCCGTTCAGCGCACCAGCCGCGAGTATTTCGCGCCTTCCAGAGTCGCGCCGACGATCAGCCCCTGCTGTCCGAATACCAGCGCGATGACCGGCAGGTTGATGGTTGTGGTGGATACGCCGATTGCGGCTGCATCCTCGGCCGTTGTGTATTGCGCATCGACGCCAAGCTGCCAGCCGTCGGAATAGCGGAACCCCGCAAGGGTTTCCTGCGTCATGAAAAACAGCGCGTGGCCGTATTTCTGCACACCCACCTGCAGGCCGAAAGAAGCGGCGGTGAAGCTGAAGTAGTCCACCTTGGCGTCGCCGATCATCAGCACACCCTCGCCGTAGGCACCGCCGACGATCAGGCCCGCCTCGGTGATTTCGGGAATGATCAGCATACCGGCGGCGCGTTCGGCCAGTTGCCGGGAGCCGGGGACGGTGCGGAACAGTTCGGCCCGTGCCCTGTCGGCATCCATATCGATCCGGCTGCGGGATTTGTTGATGCCGACAGCAGTGCAGGCGGCCAGCGTTGCACTGCCTGCCATCAGAAAGCCGCGTCGTGTCCAGTTGGTCATGGGAATTCTCCTGTAATGCTCTGCCTTGCCGGTCTGTCGCCGGATGCGGGCAGGCTACCACGGTCGGTGCCGCGGTGCCAGCGCCCTGAACAGCCTTGGCCGAAACCTGCCTAGATTTCCTCGTCCAGCAGGATCCGCGCCGTGCGATTGGCAAAATAGGTCAGTATCCCGTCACATCCGGCCCGTTTGAAGGCCCCGAGGCTTTCCAGCATGGCCGCGTCCTGATCGATCCAGCCATTCTGCCCCGCCGCGCAGATCATCGCGTATTCGCCGCTGACCTGATAGGCGAAGGTCGGCACGCCGAATTCCGATTTCACCCGC
>JALSHL010000073.1 GCA_026982255.1 Paracoccaceae bacterium
CCAGCGGATCGATCAGCACGTCGCCGCCGTTCCCCATCATCGACCAGGCCCGCAGCTCCCCGCCAAGTTCGACCAGATCAACCCCGGAAAACTCTACGAAGCCGCCGTCACCCGCGCCAAGGGCCGCGGCCGAAACCACGGCACCTGCATCAAGAAAAGCCGCTTCACCGGCAAACAGGATTACCGTGCCGCCCGCGCCATCGCCAAGCCCCTCGGCATCGACCACCGCATCCCATTCAAGCCGGATATCACCCCCGGACCGCATATCGATCACTCCTCCCGAAGTGGCCGAACCGGCACTGACCCGCGCCCCCGGAGCAAGCGTCAGATTGCCGCCGGAGCGGACAGTGATATTGCCGGTATTCACGGCCGCATCGATTGCGGCCGCCCGCTCGCCGGCAGCCAGCTCGCCGGATATGGAAATATCGCCTCCGGCGGTCAGGCGGACGAACTCGCCCGCCGCCACACGCCCTGCAATATCGATATCGCCCGCCCCTTCGGGGGCCGTGCCGGCCGCAAGGGCGGATACCATCCCCGCATCGATCGCGCCCTCAAGAAAACCCTGTGCCGGGGTGGCCAACCCAACCGAACCGGCGATGATCTCGCCCTCGGCCGTTACGGCAAAACCATCCGGATTGACCAGAATCAGTTCACCACCGACCGAACCGCCCGCCATGCCCTGCACCAGCCCGGATATCTGGCTGCGCCCGCCACCAAGAATATTGACGGTGCCGACACTGTTTCCGGGCGTGTGGATATTGACCGTTTCCCCGACACCGACACCGAAAGCGGAAAAACTGTTCACACCGTAACCGGACACCACCGTAGCCGTCAGAATATCGGTCTGCCCCCCGCTGGTGGCAATTGTGGTCTGGGTGCGCCCATCCGCGATAATCGAATCGGCCATGGCCTGCCAGGCTGGCGCAACCGCCAGAACACAGGCCAGAAATATTCCACTGACAATACGAGCCCATTCGCGCATATTTCGCGACAGCTTGCGGAAAAATATACTCAAATCCAAAACGACTTCCTTCAATACAGAGGCAACACCGCCCCCGGGAAAAACCCGCACACTTACACCTTCGGTTGCCTTCCGGCCTTTTCGAGACACTGGCAGAAAAAAAATTATATGAAAAATCGATTGTTTTTATTATCTATATTCGTATGGCAAATTTAAACACATTCGACCTGAACCTGTTGCGCGTACTTGATGCACTTTTGCGCGAGCGCTCGACCATCAAGGCCGGCAAACGGATCGGCCTTTCCCAACCCGCGGTTTCCGCGGCACTCGCGCGCCTGCGTCTGCTGCTTGGCGACGAACTGTTCTTCCGCAACGGCAAGACTTTCGAGCCGACGAAATTCGCGCTGTCACTTGAGCCCCCGCTACAGGATTTGATGGCACAGATAGAAAACCTCATCTGCGGGCCAGATGCCTTTGATCCGGCGACGTCGGAAGTCGGCTTCCGTATCTCGGGTGCGGATTACTTTGCCGAACTGTTAATGCCTGCCCTGACGGAACGTTTGCAGACAGCAGCCCCGTCAATACACACGCATCTCGTCAATCTGGTGCCACGCAAGCCCTTCGAGGCCCTGACGCTCTACGATATCGATCTGGTGCTGATCCCCGAAATGGAACTCCCCGACTGGGCGGAACACCAGCAGGTTCTCACTTCCGGGTTCTACGTCATTGCACGCTCGGGCCATCCCCGGCTTGCAGATGCCGGTGTCAAACCAGGGGACGTCATTCCGATCGATCTGTTTTGCGACATCAGCCATGTATTGTTTTCGGCCAACGGCAAGCGACATGCGCAAGGGGATGTCGCTCTGGCAAATGTCGGGCGCCAGCGTCGGGTGGTGATGACGTCACCCGTGTTCTCGGGCGTCTACCGGGCGGTTGCCGGATCGGACCTTATCGCCCTGCTGCCGGCCACGCTGGCACGTCGTGTGGCTCCGACGGTCGGCCTCGATATTTTTCTTCCGCCGGTGACCGTGCCCACAACAACGATCATAATGGCCTGGCACCGGCGCATGAATGCCGATCCGGCCCACAAATGGCTACGGCAGCAGATCACCGAACTTCTCGACGAACTGGAAAAGGACCCCGGGCCGGGGTCCCTCCGCTCAACTCCATCACCGGATCGTCCTGACTCAACAGATAATCCAGAAAAGTCCGGGTGACCAATGACAGGCGCCGGCCTTCTACATGCACGGCATACCAGCGGCGAACCAGCGGAAACTCCCGGACATCGAGAATGGCAATCCGGTTCGCGCTTAGCTCCAGATCCAGATTGCGCCGTGACAGAAACGAAACCCCCAGACCCGCCATGACTCCCTGCTTGATGGCTTCGGCGTTGCCCAGCTCCATATAAGGGGTCGGTGTTACACCGTGACTTGCCAGCAATTGATCGACTGCGCGGCGCGTGCCCGACCCCGGCTCACGCACCAGAAACCGTTCGTCGGCAAGGGCCTGCAAGGGTATATCGCTTTTCCCTGCCAGCGGATGATCGGGGCGCGCGACAACCACGACCTCGTTATTGATGAAAGGGTAGGCCTTTACCGGCATGTTTTCCGGCACTTTGCCCATGATCAGCAAATCATCCTGATTTGTCCGCAACCGCTCCAGAGCTTCATTCCGGTTGCTGATGATCAGGCGCGGTTGCACCAACGGATGGGCTTCAACGAACTTTCCCATGTAGTGGGGCATGAAATAGACCGCTGTGGTAATAACCGAAATATTCAACGGCCCCCGCACCACACCCTGAAGGCTATCGGCCAGATCTCCGAGAGCCGCCAGCCGGTCCAGAATTTCGCGGATATTGTCATAGACCTCGCGACCGATGGATGTTGGCTGTGTTGTGCGACCGGTTTGTTCCAGAAGCTCCAGCCCCAGAATATCGCCAAGTTTGTGCATTTGCATGGAAACCGTCGGCTGGGTCAGCCCCAATTCCTTCGCGGCCCGGGTATATCCGCCAAGCCGGACGACCGCCTCGAAAATCTGCATCTGGCGCAAAGTAATATGCGGGAGTGTTTGCCTGACTATTTTTTTCACATCCTTACCCATAACCCGCAGTCTATACCTCCGATAGAAACTTTCGATTTTTAATTATGTGCGAATTTTCCCATACTGTCCACATGCGGCAATGCCGCGAATCAAATGAGAGGAATTTGGAATGGCAAAATCATACCACGCGGGCGTCCAGGACTACCGTGAAACCTACTGGGATCCGAATTACACGCCGAAAGACAGCGATGTCCTGGCCTGTTTCAAAATCACACCGCAGCCCGGCTTGCCCCGCGAAGAGGTTGCAGCGGCCGTTGCTGCCGAATCTTCGACCGGCACATGGACCACGGTCTGGACCGACCTGCTGACCGACATGGACTACTACCGCGGCCGCGCGTATGCGATCGAGGATGTGCCCGGCGATGATGAAAGCTACTACGCTTTTGTTGCCTATCCTATGGGTCTGTTCGAAGAAGGCTCGGTGGTGAACGTGTTTACGTCGCTGGTCGGAAACGTGTTCGGCTTCAAGGCGCTGCGTGGTCTGCGTCTGGAAGACGTGCGTTTTCCGCTGTGGTTTGTTGCCGGTAACCCTGGCCCCCCCCATGGTATCCAGGTCGAGCGTGACAAGCTGAACAAGTACGGCCGCCCCCTGCTCGGCTGCACGATCAAGCCGAAGCTGGGCCTTTCCGCCAAGAACTACGGCCGTGCCTGTTACGAGGCCCTGCGCGGTGGTCTGGACTTCACCAAGGATGACGAGAACGTAAACTCGCAGCCCTTCATGCGCTGGCGTGACCGCTTCGAGTTCGTGCAGGAAGCCACCGAAAAGGCCCAGGCCGAAACCGGCGAAGTCAAAGGGCATTACCTGAACGTGACCGCCCCCGACGTGGAAGAAATGTACAAACGTGCGGAATTCGCCAAGGAAATCGGCGCGCCGATCATCATGAGCGACTACCTGACACTCGGCTGGGCTGCCCAGCAGTCCCTGTCGAAATGGTGCCGCGACAACGGTATGCTGCTGCACGTTCACCGCGCCATGCACGGCGTTATCGATCGCCACCCCAAACACGGTATCAACTTCCGCGTTCTGGCCAAAATGCTGCGTCTGCTGGGCGGAGACCATCTGCACTCCGGCACAGTTGTCGGCAAACTGGAAGGCGATCGCGCGGCCACACTTGGCTGGGTCGACCTGATGCGCGACAAATACGTCAAGGAAGACCGTTCGCGCGGCATTTTCTTCGATCAGGACTGGGGCCAGATGCCCGGCGTCATGCCCGTTGCCTCCGGCGGTATCCACGTTTGGCACATGCCGGCACTGGTAAGCATCTTCGGTGACGATGCCGTTCTGCAATTCGGTGGCGGCACATTGGGTCACCCGTGGGGCAATGCCGCCGGTGCGGCAGCAAACCGCGTGTCGCTTGAAGCCTGCGTCAAGGCCCGCAACGAGGGTCGCGATCTGGAAAAAGAAGGCAAGGATATCCTTCTTTCCGCAGCCAAGCACAGCCCGGAACTGAAAATCGCCATGG
>JALSHL010000074.1 GCA_026982255.1 Paracoccaceae bacterium
CTGCCCGTCCGCCAGCACCTGCCGCGCCAGCGTTAACATTCTGTTCATATCTTCGGCGATAATATCCCCGTCAACGCCGCTGCAGGCGGAGCGCAGGATCAGCCCCTCGGTGCCGCCCTGCATGGCATCGTGGGCGATCAGCAGCAGGCGGTCGCGCTCGGCCTCGTCACGGATGGAGCGGGCGATATTGATGCCGGGATTGGCGGGGGTGACAATGATGTAGCGGCTTTTGAACAGCAACTTGCGTACCACGGGCGCCGCCTTGCCCGCGTCGGCATAGGTCGTGACCTGCACCAGCAGCGACGTGCCGGGCGCGAGACCCTTGGCATCCTTCAGAAAGGCGCGCTGGCCGTCGGGCAGGCGCAGCATGGCGCCGTGCATCCCCTTGAGCGGCCGGTCGAGGATACCGCGATAGATCGCCTCGGGACGCGGCGCCGGATTGTCGGCGGGCGGGTCGATCAGCAGGTCCTGCAGACGGCCATCCACCATCCGCGCCGCCATGCCGCGTGCTGCGTCCAGCAGAACCAGCGATCCCTTCATGTGTCTGTCCCTTCGAAGGCAAGCGGATACCCTGCCCCGCGCAGCATATTGGCGGTTTCGGGCAGCGGCAGGCCGACAACACTGGTATAGGAACCGCCGATCCACGGGATAAAGGCCGCCGCGAGCCCCTGAATGGCATAGCCCCCCGCCTTGCCCTGCCACTCGTCCGAGCGCAGATAGGCGGACAGCTCCGCATCGGACAAGCGTTTGAATTTGACCGCGGTTTCGACCTGACGCGACCACAGGCGCGTGCCGTGGCGCAGGGCGATGCCGGTAATGACCTTGTGCCGGCGCCCCGACAGCAGGGTCAGGAATTGCGCGGCCTCGTCCGTATCGGCGGGCTTGCCCAGAATACGGCGTCCGACGGCCACGACCGTATCGGCGGCCAGCACCAGATCATCGGCGCCCGCGTCGACCGCCTGCGCCTTTTCCACGGCCAGCCGCCCCGCATAAGGACGCGGCAACTCGTTTTTCCGGGGGGTTTCGTCAATGTCGGCGGCACGGATTTCATCCGGCACCACACCGATTTGCGCCAGCAATTCGCGCCGGCGCGGGCTTGCAGACCCGAGGATCAGACGCAAGTTACTTGAAGCGATAGTTGATGCGCCCCTTGGACAGGTCATAGGGGGTCATTTCCACCTGGACCTTGTCGCCGGCCAGCACGCGGATGCGGTTCTTGCGCATCTTGCCGGCAGTGTGGGCAATAATCGTATGGCCGTTCTCAAGCTCTACCCGAAACGTCGCGTTCGGCAGAAGCTCGGTCACGACACCCGGGAATTCGAGAAGCTCTTCCTTGGCCATGTGATCTCCGATCTTGCTGTTTCCAAAACGGGGCAAAGGCCCCTTGCGCCGCATAGATGCGCGTTTGCGTCGCAAAATTCAAGCCCTAAAGGCGTTCAGCCATCGTTTACATCCGGCGGACCGAAGCGCGCGATGATCCGTTCGGTGATCTGCTCGCGGGTCTGGCGATAGGCGGCCAGCTTGTCCTCGCGGCTCTCGCCAAGGCCGGTGGGGTCGAAAACCGGCCAGTATTCGACCTCCAGCGCGTGATAGCGGGTGTATTCCAGCGCCCGGCGTTGCGAGGCGGGTGACAGGGCCACGACCAGATCGTAGCCGTCGATGTCGTCGCCCCATTCCTCCATCTCGTCGAAGGAGCGCACACGGTGTTTTTCCAGCGATACGCCGATTTCGGCGGCGACAGCCACGGCGAAACCGTCGATGTCGATATCGTGCTTCACCCCGACCGACTGCACGAAAATCCGTGTACCGTAGAATTTTTTCATGATCCCTTCGGCCAGCGGCGAGCGCACCGCATTGTGGTCACAGGCAAACAGCACCGAGGTGGGATTGCCCGCCATCGCCTAGCCCTTGAAATGCAGGACGCAGATCAGGGTGAACAGGCGCCGCGCCGTGGCCTTGTCGGTGACCACCTTGCCTTCCAGACGCTCCAGCAGGATGCGCGAACCCTCGTTGTGGATGCCGCGCCGGCCCATGTCGATGGCCTCGATCTGGCTGGGCGGCAGGCGTTTAACCGCGTCGAAATAGCTGGCGCAGATCTGGAAGTAATCCTTGATCACCTGCCGGAACGGGGTCAGGGACAGATGGAATTCGCCCGCCTTCTCGCCCGACTGGGTGTGCAGGTCGAACACCAGCCGCCGGTCGCGGATCGACAGGTCGAGGTTGTAGGGGCCGGCGGGGGCCGGTTTCCCCTCGCGCCCCGGCAGGGCGAAGGTGTTTTCCTCCAGCAGGTCGAAAATCGCCACGCGGCGTTCCTGCTCGATCTCGGGTGTGGGTGCGGGCAGGCCGGAATCATCCAGCGCGATATTGACGATGCGGTCGGTGTCAGTCATCGCCCTGCCCCGCGTTCAGCCGTTGCAGACGGGCGGTGACGGACAGGCCGTGCGCCTCCAGACTTTCGGATTTCGCCAGCGTTTCCGCTGCCGGACCGATGGCGCGCAGGCTTTCCGGCGTCATGCGTGCAATGGTGGTTTTCTTCATGAAATCCAGCACGTTGAGGCCGGACGAGAAGCGCGCCGAACGCCCCGTCGGCAGCACATGGTTCGGCCCGCCGACATAATCGCCAATCGCCTCGGGCGTCCATGCGCCAAGGAAGATCGCGCCCGCGTGGCGGATTTTGCCCATCAGCCCCTCGGCATCGGCGACACAGAGTTCCAGATGCTCCGGCGCGAAACGGTCCGACAGGGCCGCCGCCTCGTCCAGATCGCGCACGGTGATGACGGCGCCGTAGTCGGCCCAGCTTTTGCCGGCAATGGCACGGCGTTCCAGCGTTTGCAGACGTTTTTCGATGGCCGCCACAACCGCACGCCCGAAAGCCGCGTCATCGGTGATCAGGATCGACTGCGCACTTTCGTCATGTTCGGCCTGCGACAGCAGATCCAGCGCCAGCCAGTCGGGGTCGTTGTCCGCGTCGGCGATCACCAGAATTTCCGACGGTCCGGCGATCATGTCGATGCCGACACGGCCGAAAACCTGCCGTTTGGCCGCCGCGACGAAAGCGTTGCCCGGGCCGGTGATCTTGTCGACCTTCGCCACCGTTTGCGTGCCATAGGCCATCGCCGCCACCGCCTGCGCGCCACCGATGCGATACACCGTATCGACACCGGACAGACGCGCCGCCAGCAGCACCAGCGGGTTGACCTTGCCGTCGGGGGTCGGGGCGCAGATCACGAGGTTTTCCACCCCTGCCACCTGCGCCGGAATGGCGTTCATCAGCACCGAGGACGGATAGGAGGCCAGACCGCCGGGCACATACAGCCCCGCCGCCTCCACCGCGTTCCAGCGCCAGCCGAGGTCGGCACCGCTGTCATCGCTCCAGCGGGCATCTTCGGGCAATTGCCGTTCGTGATAGGCGCGGATACGCGCGGCTGCCAGTTCCAGCGCCTTAACCTCGGCGGCGGGCACCTTGGCGATTTCGGCGTCGATCTCGGCCTGCGAGAACGCCATGGTTTCCGGCGTCAGCTCCAGCCGGTCGAATTTCGCGGTCAGCTCGATCACCGCTGCGTCGCCGCGCGCGGCCACATCGGCGATAATGTCGGCCACGATATGATCGACATTGGCATCGGAGTCGCGTTTGATGTTCAGCAGATCGACGAAGCGCGCCTCGAAATCGGGCTGGGTCGTGTTCAGGATGACCGGCATGGGATTACTCCACAGGGTGGGACGGGACTTTTTGCGAGCGTGCGATATAGGGGCGCGAAACATCGGACAGGGTCACGTCGAGGCATTCGACCTCCAGCGCGATCGCCCCGTCGCCGGCAAGGGTCAGGACCACGGTTCCCGCGCCTTCCTCGCCCGCTTCGAAGGTGATATCGAGCAGGTCGAACACCGTGTCCTTGTCAGCCGGATCAATACCCTGCGCCAGCACCTTCAGGCAGGATTCGACCACCAGCAGCGATTGCACCCGCTCGTAGGGGCGGCCCTGCTGCTCGGCGGCTTCGCGGTCTTCCCAGCGAAAACGGTTCAGCAGCATGGCGAAACGGTGTTTTTTCGCCATCCACGCGATTTCCTTCGTCTCGCCGACCGCGTCCTGCACATAGGTCGCGATGATCGTCAGGTCGTCAACGGTTTCGGCGCGCAGGCGCAGGGGCTGTTCGGCGCCGTCCTCGAATCTTGCATCTGCCATTTTCTACTCCGGAATTCGTTCGATTTTCGCGCCGCAAGCCGACAGCTTGCGCACCACATGTTCATAACCGCGGTCGAGATGGTAAACGCGACTGACCACGGTTTCCCCCTCGGCCGCCATCCCCGCCAGTATAAGGCTGATCGAGGCGCGCAGGTCCGTCGCCATCACCGGCGCACCCTTGAGCGATTTCACCCCGCGCACCGTGGCCGTGCCGCCGTGCACCTCGATATCCGCGCCCATGCGCATCAGTTCGGGCGCGTGCATGAAGCGGTTCTCGAAAATCTTTTCCTCCAGCACCGAAGTGCCGTCGGCAAA